>JAKSCW010000136.1 GCA_022360375.1 Balneolales bacterium | reverse complement strand
TGATTTTCAGCAGTGACAAAGAATACACATTGCACCCAGATCCCGGTACCGAACTTACGGTGGATTTGAATGGCACCTCTTTAACGTTACCAATTGTGGGTAGTTGGTGATTTATGAACACTTTCTGAACGAATTTTCCAAAAATCATATTTCATAAAGTGACTATTCATTAAGAGAAATGCCGCTATGTTTGGATTATTCAAGAAGAAATCAGAGCTAGATAAGCTAGACGCTAAATACAGAAAATTGCTTGCTGAAGCTCACCAGGCTTCTACGAGTAACCGTACGTTAAGTGATCAAAAAATGGAAGAAGCAAATAAGGTTTTGAAGCAAATGGACCAGCTTCTCGCACAAACTTAATGGAACTGGAAACCGATCGTCTACTAATTCGAAGCCTTCACCTTCACGACGCTGAGTTCATCCTGGATTTGGTTAACTCGCCAGGTTGGCAGAAATTTATTGGAGATCGAAATCTACAATCAGTTGCTGATTCCAAAAACTTCATTCAAATAATTCTGGATACTCCTGATAAAGAGTATTACACGGTTCTGTTGAAAGAAGGAAACATTCCTGTAGGAGTACTCAGCTTCATGAAACGAGAGTACCTGGAATACTTTGATTTTGGGTTTGCTCTGCTACCCAATTTTGGAAAAAAAGGATATGCGTTTGAGGCTTCAGCTGAACTATTAAAAGAACTTCGCAAAAAACACAAAACCATTCTGGCTACTACGCTAAACTCCAATATCAATTCAATACGTTTGCTGGAAAAACTGGGCTTTTCTTTCCAATATCAAATGGAGCGGGATGGTGAAAAATTGAAGTTGTTTGCTTTAGGATAAGATCTGGTTTAACATTCTCATCATCAAAATGAACAGAATGACCGCGGAAATAAAACCACATCACCAACAAGCAATTGATAATCTAATCGCTGAATATGAGAATGACCCCAGATTCCCGGCGCTGATCATTGGGGGTTCTGTTGCAAAAGGATGTGCAAGAGATGATTCTGATGTGGATTTTATGGTTGTGGCTAATGATGAAGAGTTCGGGCAACGACTAGCCACCAACGATCTGTTTATTAACCGAACCGATCTTTGTGACTATGAAGGAGGTTATGTGGATGGTAAGATCATTAACATCAAATATCTTGTTGATGCAGCACAGAGAGGCAATGAACCCACCCGTGCCGCTTTCGATGGAGCATTTATTGCTTATTCTCATTTAGAAAATCTAAACGAGATTTTTGCTCAGATTCATGTTTATCCCGCAAAGGATCATGCTGAACGTATAAAATCATTTTACTGCATGGCTTTCATCCAAAACTGGTTGATGGCTGAAGCTGAGCGTCATAAAAACATCTATACGATGACAAGAGCCGCCTCCCAACTTACACTGTTCGCCGGACGACTTATTCTCGCTCACAATCAAATCCTGTTTCCTTATCACAAATGGTTCATTCATTACCTCGAAAAATGCCCGGAAAAACCCTCTGGTTTTCTTGAAAACATACACGCTGTATTGAGAGAACCAGGCACAAAAACATCTGGTGCTTTATTCAAAAGTTTACAGGATTTCCACGATTGGGAAATACCAGATTTAGAAGCATACCTCTGGTTCATGAAAGAAGTAGAATGGAGCTGGATGAATGGAAAAACCCCGCTTGAGGATTTATAGACTCCATCACCCAACCTTCCCTTCAGCTCTTCTGTACTGCTCAAAATCTCGTTTCAATCCATTTAGTGATAGTATTCAGGATTTGAAATTTCATTTATTCGGAATTGTTTAACAAATTAACGAGTGATAGAGCTTTACTTCCCGTCTATAGAATAAAACTTAACTTAATGGAGAGAGAGAATGAAACGTATCTGATTAATTATTCATGGGATAACTCCGGAATGTATACTTATGTATTTACAAACCCGGATGGAAGTTCAACAACTGAAACCTATCAACGCTGATAATTCTCAGAATAAACTTGGTTCACTTTCTGCTATTCTTATATTCTTTGCCTGTTGATCTTAACTATTTCAAATTTATGTCCATCTTTATCTTCAAATGAAGAGTGAAAAAAATCATTTCAAAAAAGTAGTAGCCGCAGGTTTGTTCGGGAACATTCTGGAATGGTACGATTTTGCCATTTACGGTTTCTTTGCTGCTACAATCGCAGATCAGTTTTTCCCTTCCGACAACCAAACTACCTCATTAATTGCTGCTTTTGGTGCATTCGCCGCTGGATTTTTAATGCGTCCTATCGGATCCATTATTTTTGGGCGTATTGGAGATGTAATGGGTAGAAAGAAGATGCTGTTCCTTTCTGTAATGCTTATGGCTATTCCAACATTCATTATCGGGATTCTTCCAACCCATAGTCAGATTGGTTTTACTGCTGCCATTCTCATGGTGTTTTTAAGAATGTTGCAAGGGTTATCGGTTGGAGGTGAATATACCGGATCCATCGTTTTCTTAATGGAGCATGCTCCTGAGGATAAGCGTGGTTTGTTTAGTTCATTTAGCATGGTTGGTGCCACACTTGGGATTTTGTTAGGTTCGGGTTTTGGGGCTTTAATAACCAG
>JAKSCW010000559.1 GCA_022360375.1 Balneolales bacterium | reverse complement strand
TTTCGAAAGCTGTTTTGAGTAAATCGTGGTCCCCCACCTATAAACAGCCCATCATCATCGTTAAAGGCAAAATAGAACCCAAGCAGGGTTGAGTTCCACATGTACTCATTATCATAGTTGTATGAATTGATTTCCGGGGAATTTTTGAGCTCAAACCGTATCCTCGATTCTCCCGAATAATCGTTTCCTTCTTCTGTGTCGTACAGGATGAAATTTCTTTTGACCAAAGGATTTAAATCTGTTAAGGTATCATCCCCTGAACCTCCAATAATTCTCACCTTTATCTTGTTTTTTGAATCCCCCGAAACTTCAAAAATATCGTCATCGCCCATTCCGTAAATTCTTAATTCACGTGTTTCTTTGCGACTGAAGGTTCTGTCGAAATATTTTTCCCGGACTTCTCCTCCACCTGAAAGCTTATGAACCTGAACCCGAATCGTATCCGCACTTAACACTTCAATGAACACCTTTTCCCGTTTATGACTTCCCGGAATAGAAACCACCTTGTTCAGCAACCCCACATATCTTCGGGTTACATCTGCCAATTGATCTCTTCGGGCAATTAAAACCTCTGCGGTTTGCTGTGCAAATTGTGTTTCTACAGGGTCAGGGTATGCCTGTACAGCTTCAGAAATAATCTCGTCGGTCAGTTTTGTTTGAATATCCTCTGCTATTTCAACCCATTCGTGTGTAGTTAATTGATTGGTAAAGCGCCGGGTAAGTCCCAGCGAATTGTAGTTCAAGCCTTTTAGATTACCATAATCCTCTTCAAAGTTTTGGTACTGCATAAAGGGCCCCAGTTTTAGCAGGGTAGGAACAACCCCGTTCAAACGCATAAATGCTACATCACGGTCTCGCGGAATGGGTTTATAAATTTTGCCTTGTTCATCTTCGGGTTCAACGGCAGCCCATCGCCACTGGTCTTCATGGCGATCCCAATCCCCGATCAGCATATCAAAAAGGCGGGAGCGGGCCATTAATTCCTGGTCCACCCGGTGGTCGATATCTCCATCTATTTCACGAATAAAATCCAGGTGGCCAATAACTTCATCCGCATTTTCAACCGCATCCACATCGCTCATATCGTTATCGGGCTTTCGTTCAAACAACGCGAGTTTTCCAGCCATTAAATCGCCATATGATCCCAGTTTTGGATCATCAGGTATCACGTAGTAGGTAGGTTCCATATAGTATACGCCAATAGCTTCTGCCAGGGTTGGAACCAACAGCGGGGCGTACGGATCCAGCATGGAAAACTGATCCTGGGCTACATCTAACGCAATGGATTGCCTGAGCCCTTCTGACCATACCTTTCCTGCCTGCTTATCAACCGAACGAAGTACAAATTCTTTGTCGTCGTCGCCATCTAAGTGAAGGGTATTTGATTGCCCCCGTCCCCCGGACCGGACCGGAGTAAGTCCACCCTCAACTTCTGTAACATCAAATACAGGAAATTCTGATTCCACCGACCACATCTCCCGACGGTTTTTTCCCGCAATTGCCCGATATACCGTTCCTCCCCGGTCGTACCCGGCATTAGGAGCAGTGGTAATAGTTTCATCAGCGTAATCAATGTCCTCAATATCTTCAAAATCCTGATCTAAGGGATTTGAACTGGCATCCTGAATTTTGGTCCTGTAAAGAAGATTCCCATTTTCGGAAGTTGCTGAAGGCTCCCATGCTTCCATCCAAACAGATCCGTCTGCATAAATCTGAAGCGTTATGAAGCCCTTACCTCCATGGGTAAAATCTGCACCCCGTCCTTTTGCCACAAAACTTTCTTTGGATCCCGATCCGCTTACGATATAGTGCGAGAAGTAACGATTCGCGTAAATTTCCTCATGATACTGAAGCGAATGAGCATGACCGGAAACGTAAATAATCTCCTCTTTTTCCTTAAACGTTTCCTGGATAGCTGTTGCCATTTCAGAATAACGGTGGTGGGTTAAATCCTGTTTATAGCCAAATACCTTTCTGTAAAATGCATATAACGACCCAAATACAGGGGGGGAAAGGTGTGTTTTCAATGGGAAATATCCGCCATGAGTGTCGTTTGAAACTAACGGGTGATGCGCTCCGATAATGAGGTAATCATTTTTGCGGTTGCGGATTATATCCTGCAGTTCGGTAAGCACGTCTCCCGCATCAGTAACCTCAAAATCTCCGTTATCACCGTAGGGCTTTTCATGAGGATGTAGCCACCACTGAGTATCTAATGCAACAAAACGAATGTCATCATTTAGCCGGGGGTCATCGTCTTCATCCATCAGCTTAATTTCTACCGGGCCTGGAAACCCATCATCCGGCAAAAAAGTATTGCCTCTGCCTAAATAGTTCTCAATGTATTCTTCCTGCCGTCGAACAGCTTCCAGTCC
>JAKSCW010000290.1 GCA_022360375.1 Balneolales bacterium | reverse complement strand
GTGACTGCACTTTATCAAAAATGCCCATAGTTCTGGTTTAGTTTTGCCAAATGATGAAGGAATTAGGATCAATGGGTCGATCTCTGAATTCACGAAGCTTCTTAATCCGGGATAAAAGTTCCGAACCTGATTTTGAACCTAAAGATATAGCTTGTTTTGTCGTTTTTTCTGCATCATCGAACTTTCCAACCATTGCCAGTGCCAAAGCTAAATTTGAATATGGAACATAGTGGGAGGGATCCAGCTCAATAGCCTTGTTCAATATTTCAATGGCCTTTTCCGGTTCATTCAAATAGGTATAGTTTGCACCAAGGTTGGTATGAGCGTGTGCATAATCGGGGTTCAAAAGTATGGACTTTTCGTAGCATTGCACTGCTTCCTTAAAATTACCATTTCTTCGGTATGCCACCCCAAGCTCCGACCATGTTTTATGATCATTGGCTTTTATTTCAATAGATTTTCTGTAAGCAATGATGGCTTTTTCATACAAGAACAGATGGTAATAACAGCTCCCGATTTTTGAATAGATTTCGTGCTTTTCATACACGTTTAAAGGCTTTTTTACTGCTAAATTGAATTTTTTAATAGCACTGATGTAATTGCCAACATCAAAGCTCCTGTTTCCGCTATAAGCTAGCATGTCACCCGATTTAAATATGGAAAGTATTTTTTCAAGCATGATGTAAAAATCCCCAAACTATCGTTTTAAATCTACTAAGAAACTCCGTTCTTTCACATTCAACTTCAAATTTAACTACGGATGATGAAGCAAATTGCTGTTTTATTCCTTGGGATTTTAATTTCCGGCAATCTTTGGGCACAAACACCCACCATTGCTGAAAAAACAAAAGAACTTACCATAACAGAGGGTTTTTTCGATTACTATTTTGATGAAGCGAAAGGTCAGTTGTGGCTGAAAGTGGATGAACTGAATCAGCAATTCCTGTATGCCAATTTCCTTTCTGCCGGAGTTGGTTCCAACGATATTGGTTTGGATCGCAGCCAGATTGGAGGAAATCGTGTGGTGTATTTTGAAAAGCGCGGTCCTAAATTATTCCTCATTCAGCCCAACCTGGATTATATTGCCCGTTCCGATAATGAGTTGGAGAAGAAGTCAGTGCGGGAGGCTTTTGCATCCTCTGTACTGCATGCTTTTAATATTGACGCTGAAGAAGATGGAAGCTACCTGATAGATCTTACGCCGTTCCTTATTCGTGATGCTCATAATGTTAAAGGGCGGCTAAGAGGTCGTGGCGAAGGGAATTACTCCCTGGATAAAAACAGGTCCGCTTTATATGCAGAAGGAACCTTCAATTTCCCTAAGAACACAGAGTTTGAAACCATGCTCACGTTCGGCGGCAATAATCCTGGTGGGCAGGTTCGTTCTGTAGTACCGTCTCCAACCTCTATTACGGTTCGTCAGCATCACTCATTTGTAGAGCTTCCCGACGATAATTACGAGCCACGCATGTACGATCCTCGCGGGGGCTACTATGCTACTTCTTTCATGGATTATGCCTCACCCATCGACGAACCCATGATGATTCAGTTTATTAATCGCCATCGTTTGGAGAAGAAAAACCCCGGGGCAGAAGTTAGTGAGGCGGTAAAGCCAATTATTTATTATCTCGATAACGGTACCCCCGAACCTGTTCGAAGTGCACTGCTTGATGGTGCCCGTTGGTGGAATCAGGCCTTCGAAGCTATTGGCTACAAAGATGCTTTCCAGGTAGAAATATTGCCGGATGATGCCCATCCGCTTGATATTCGTTACAATGTAATCAACTGGGTGCATCGGTCAACCCGCGGTTGGTCATACGGTGGTTCGATTGTAGATCCACGAACCGGGGAAATCATAAAGGGAAATGTGCTACTCGGTTCACTTCGTGTTCGGCAGGATTATATGATTGCCACCGGGTTACTTGCTCCATTTGAAGAGGGCACCGAAGAAGACCCCCGTATGATGGAAATGGCTCTGGCCCGAATCCGCCAGCTTTCAGCCCATGAAATTGGTCACACGCTGGGCATTTTCCATAATTTCGCTGCAAGCACTAACAACCGGGCTTCCGTTATGGATTACCCCCACCCCAAAGTGGATATTGTGAACGGCGAATTGAACCTGGATGATGCGTATGATGTGGGAATTGGAGACTGGGATAAGGTGACCATCGCGTTTGGTTACCAGGATTTTCCGGATGAAGTAGATGAAGCAGAAGCATTAAATGAAATATTGGAGCAGGCTCATCGCGACGGGCTTCGTTACATTTCAGACAGTGATGCACGCCCACAAGGAGGGTCGCATCCAACCGGCCATCTTTGGGATTACGGAAATGATGTAGCGGAGCAACTTTCGCACATTTTAGAGGTTCGGGAAATTGCACTGAATAACTTCGGCGAAGCCAATATCCCGGCAGGAACCCCAATGACCTATTTAGAAGATGTACTGGTTCCTATTTATCTATTCCACCGTTATCAACTGGAAGGAACGGTGAAATTAATCGGGGGAATGGATTATACCTATAAGCTTCGCGGAGATAACCAGCCAACACCCTCTGTTGTAGATGCCCGCACTCAGCGCCGGGCGCTTCAGGAAATGTTAAGAGCTGTAGACCCTGAAGTACTGGCGTTACCAGAAAATATTCTAACCATGATACCACCCCGCCCTGCCGGAATTCCTAATACCCGGGAGTTATTTCGTGGAAATACCGGGCCATCATTAGATGCATTAGGTATCGCTGAAACTGCAGCTAATGTTCCGCTTTCGCTAATTCTGAATCCCCAACGGGCAAATCGATTGGTGGAATTTTCAACCTGGGGAAACAGCCTTACTCTGGAGGAAGTAATTGATGAAGTAATTGAAGCCAGCTGGGAGCAGGGATATGGTGAGGATTATCACGATGCGATTCAAAAGGTGGTGAATCATCTTGTGGTAGTAAATCTTATAAAACTTCATGCTTCTAACCAGGCAAACCCACTAACCAAAGCTATAGTAATGGGTAAACTGAACGATTTGATGGAAATGCTGGAAGAACGTGATGATGATGTCATGGCCCGGCAAGGGGCTATGATGATTGACAGTTACCTGGATGATCCCGAAGAATTCTCTGTTCCTGGTTCATTGAGCCCGCCTCCGGGTTCGCCAATCGGCTCAGGGGATTTTTTCTTGTATTGTTTCCATTAGCAGTGAGTTTTCAGGAGTGAGGTATGAGGAAGTACAAAGATTTATGAATTAACTTCTTCATTTCCATCAGAAGAGAAATATGGATTGATTTCTCAAATGAGAAGGTGCTCGATTTCTGTACCCTCCAATATCGCTGAAGGAGCGGGTCGAAGTTCATTGTATGAACTTCAAACTCAATTAATAATCTCGAAGAATTTAAAACTGTTGGAACATGTGGATTTCATTGAGTTAGAAAAGGAAATTATCGAAATACAGAAAATGATATATACTTATGCGCAAAGATTCAGATAAATACCATCTCATACCTCACTCCTGAAAACTCACTCCTTATCTATGAAAATCATTCCCTCAAAATCTTTGCTTTCAGCGTATGCACAAGGAATTTTTCCTATGGCAGAAAGCAGGGAATCAGAAGGTGTGAATTGGTATTCAGCTTCAAAACGCGGCATTATTCCTATAGGAGAGTTCAAGGTTTCGAAAAATGTTCAGCGAATTATTCGCCAGGGTAAATTTACTGTTGAAATAGATAGCTGTTTCAGGGAAGTGGTTGATTGCTGTGCTAACCGCGAAGAAACCTGGATCAACGACCTGATTATTAATTCTTACGATGTGTTAAACCAGGCAGGTCATGCTCATTCAGTGGAAATTTTTCTGGATGAAAAGCTGGTGGGAGGTTTATACGGGGTCACTTTAAAAGGTGCTTTTTTTGGAGAAAGCATGTTTAAAGCGGAACCGGAAGCAGATAAAGTAGCCCTGTACTATTGCCATCAAATCCTGAAGAAAAACGGGTTTTGCCTCTGGGATACCCAGTTCTATACTGAACACCTCGCCCAGTTTGGTTGTATCGAAATTGAACCGGAAGAATATGAACAAAAGTTGAGGGAAGCGTTACGCATTGAAGCTACTTTTTTAAAGTAACTTCCATCATTCCGGCGGGAAAAATACGGGAAAGAAAGGTGGCCTCGTAAACCGTTCGGGTTTGCCTGGAAATATTCACGAAAGGCTCCATCAGGTAGTTGTATAAATAGATTCCCTTTTCAAACCGAATTTTTGTAGCCAGGTTCTCCGAGAAATGAAAATCGAAGTAATAATCCCGGCCATAGGAAGCGCCCGAAACAAAGAAGTCGAACGTTTTGGAAGAAAACATTTTCTTGTGGGTAGGATCATTGAAATTATAACGGGAAGTAAAGTGTGGTACCCGTATCTGAATGGTGCCCCCGGGCCGTAACATTCGAAATAAATCCTTGAGCAAAGGAATGTATTCAATGTGCTCAAGAATGTCTTGTGCTAAAATATGGTCAAAAGATTCGTCCTCGAAAGGGAGTGGAAGGTTGTTAACATCATGAACAACATCTACACCAGGTAAATCAGTAATATCCAGGTTGGTCCACCCTCCTTTAATATCCGTTCCACAACCGAGGTTTAGCTTTTTCATGGAATGAAGCTAATCAGAATCCTACTTAGATGAATAAAAAAATCCTGAGCACGGCCATACTCAGGATTTGGTAATCAAGAAAGGGTATTGATTTAATATTCGGTAATAATTACCTGTTCCAATGCTTCATCTCTTGAAATTCTTCCACGGTCGTAATTGTCTAATACAGATTTTTTGATTTGTGCGTCTAATCGTTCAGGTATTTCTTCAAGCCTGCCTGATAACGTAATGGTAACCAGTACGTGTTGATCATCAGATACAGAACTAAGGGTTCTGCCATAATCAACCATGTATTCGGATAGATTAGTTTTGAACGTATCGAACGCTTGTTCTACTTTTTCCAAATACTCTCGATATTCTTCCTGCTCTTCTTCCTTATCAAAGCCATTTTGAATTCTGGAGAATTCGAGAGCAATGTTGTTTCTCCAACGAACTCCCGGTTCATCAGTATAACGGACATTCATTGTGAAGATAGCCCCAAAGTTATTTAGCATTAAGTGGCTAACCCCACCAGATAAGCGATAACCTTCCCTGGGCTGGTTTTCGAAAGCACTTTCAAGAATATTAGCAAGAATTTCGATGTCCATGTACTCTTCGCTATCATCAATATCGATGCTTAATCGCTCATTAAAACCCTCTTCGCTTAATCTTCCGGAGCGGTATTCTCTAAGGTCTTTAACTTTGGCAGAAACGGAAATTAGTGGTAGAGGCTCTACGTCCGATTGCTCTGAGTTTACCCGCCCCTGATTGATGTAAATTATACTTCGGGAATTACCAGGGGTGTCGTAGATAACAAGGATATTTTCATGATCCTGTAACTGACTTATCGTAGAGCCATAGTCTTGCAAAAACTCACTAATTCGCTCAATAACGGTTTCTTCAGAAATAGAGCGGTCATCGTCTTCATCAGTAGAAGAGACTTCCGCGTCGTAATAGAACGAATATCCGAGAGACGTAGCAGTTTCAAGGTGACCAGGAAAAAGAGTTTGGGCTGGAACCCTGAAAATTATTCCATAGTCGGTAAGATAAGTGCCTCGGATTCCCCTTCTTCTGAAACTATTATCAGAAGAGACCACGAAAGCCCGTCCTTCAGAGTTAGTTGCAGAAATGGTTGGCCGAAAAAGTTCAGCAAGAATATTCTCCATGATGCGGATGTCGCGATTCATTCGGTTGGCATCAATAGTTTGTGCCCAGGCAGGGGTTGTGATAAAAGTAATCGCCAACAACCCGGTAACTAGATATTTATATAGATGTGTTTTCATGATATTAACGGTCATAACTTACGGTTTCGATAATTTCCTCGAGGATTTGGTCTCTCTCTAAGAAGCTGTAATAGGTATTTTCTTCCAGGCTGTTTAAGCTGTAATCAATAAATTCAAGATCGGTCGATCGTTGCTCATCCAGGTATTCAGCAAAACTTGCCAGGGTTAATTCAAATTGCTCTTCTTGCTGTTCTTGTGCAGCTTCAAGCAGTTGCGTAAACAGAAGTTCATTTTCTTGTTGAATCTGGGTAATCAGCAGCTCAACCTGTGCGGCGGAGAACCCTGCTTGTTCCGGAGCTTGTTCTCCGAAAGAAAGAGAAAACTCCCCACCATCCAGTTTTATATTCATATCAGTGATACTGGCTGTAATCACGAATAGTAATGCAAAGCTGGCAACAGCTACTCCAAACCGGCCAAAGGCAGAACGTGGTGAAATGTAATCCAAAATCCCTTCGAGCCATTTTCTGAAGCTGGAGTATGTAGAATTTGGTTCCATAATAACCAGCTGCTCTTTGGGAGACTCTACAGGAAGATGCTGCAGCATTTCACGGGTGTCCATCATTCCCTTAAGCTCGGTTTTCAAGTCGGCATGATTTTCAATAAAAGCTTCCAGCTTTTGCTGGGTATCAATGTCTAATCCGCCATACATATAGTCGATGAAAAGTTCGCGGGCTTCTTCTTTAGTCATAGCTAAATGTTTCTTTGTTGATATTCCACGAATCGAAAGTGTTTTTAAGACCACGTAATCCGTAATACAATCTGGATTTGATGGTGTTTTCTGATTCGTCTAAAATTTCTGCGATTTCCCGGAAAGTGAGGCCTTCATATTCCTTCATAATTACCACAATACGTTGCTCAGTGGGTAACTGAAGCAGCGCCCGGTGAAGGAGAACCATGGCTTCATTCCGAATAACCTTCTGGTCAGCATCCGGTGCTAAATCCGATTTCGGTGCTGACTTCAGTGCCTCAAGCGAAGTGGATTTTTTACGTCCTGCTCGCTTCAATTCGTCCAGGCATAAATTGTTTGCAATACGATATAGCCAGGAACCAAACTTGGAGGCGTCATCCAGGGAACCAATTTTTTGGTACGCTTTAATAAAGGTTTTTTGGGTTATTTCGGCAGCGTCATCATCATTTGCGAAATACCGGTAAGCAAAATGATGAATTCGGGTCTGCCAATTGTTCACCAGCTTATTAAATGCCTGGTGATTGCCTCCTATAAAATCCTGTACTAAGCGTGCGTCTTCCATGTTATCGTTTTGCAATTCAACTCCCGAAATTGATGTCGGTAATAAGACGAATGAGTTTGGAGAATAGTTTTAGATGTTCTCTGGGTCATCCTGAGGCTACTGCCGAAGGATCGGCGATTCTTCTCCCGATGAATCGGGATCAGAATGACTTAATCCGGCTAAACCCCCAATTCTAATTGCTCAAAATACTCTTTCTCAATCAAATTCAGATTAGAAAGGGAAATGCCCAACAAACGAATATCTCTTTGGCCTGCCTCAGTTTGCTCCAGCAGCTGTTTGGCAATAGTAGCAATTTCATCGGCTTTATTGGTATAGTGTGCCAGTGAGCAACTGCGGGTAATAGTATCGAAATTTTTGTATCGAACTTTTAGGGTAACGGTTTTTCCTGCAGTTGGAATTTTCTTCATTCCTTCTGAAATAGAACCTGCCAGTTCTTCCAGGAAATTCTGAATCCAATCCAGTTCTCCGATATCTTCTGAAAAGGTTCGCTCTTTGCCATACGATTTTCTTGTACGGTGGGGTTTTACCTGCCTGGGATCAATTCCACGAACAATTTTGTAGTAGAACCGGCCGCTCTTCCCAAAGGCTTTTACCAGGTCAATTTCTGTCCATTTTTTTAAATCGGCTCCGGTTTCAATGCCCAGGGCCTTCATCTTTTTTTGGGTGGCTTTTCCAACCCCAAAGAATTTTTTGATGGGAAGTTCTTCCAAAAAAGCTTCTGCTTTTTCAGGAGTAATAACGGTTAATCCGTTAGGTTTGTTGAAATCAGAAGCAACTTTGGCGATAAACTTACAATGTGCAACCCCGGCAGAGGCCGTAAGTTGAGTAGATTCAAAAATTCTTTGGCGAATTTGTTCAGCAATGATAGTTCCCGAAGGAATGCCTTTATAGTTTTCAGTTACATCCAGGAAAGCCTCATCTAAAGAAAGTGGTTCTACCAGGTCGGTGTAGTCGAAAAAGATGTCCCGAACAATTTCAGAAGCTTCTTTATAGGCTTCGAAACGAGCGTTTACAAAAACTCCGTGAGGGCATAACCGATAGGCCTCATTGGTGGGCATGGCTGAACGAACTCCATATTTTCGGGCTTCGTAGCTACACGTTGAGACGACCCCGCGGCCTCCTGGTTTCCCCCCTACAATAACGGGCTTGCCACGCAAATCAGGATTATCCCGCTGTTCAACTGCAGCGAAAAAGGCATCCATATCTACATGGATGATTTTCCGGATAGATTGCTCCTGATTCATGACATATATTATACATATTATTTATGAAACAGAGAATTAAGAAATTTATTTCAGCCATCCCGTTAGTGAGGGTGTATGGCATGTGCCCTTATCATTAGTGGATGTTATAAACCTACGGTAAGCATCAGACAATTGGTTGATAGTTTACCCCTCAGCCTGAATTTGCTCTGCTACTTCTTGCCTGCTCAGTCAACAGGAACCCTTTCATTTAAAAAAAGAGTGTAAAAATAAGTTTTGGGGAACAAATTGAGGGTTTTGATCTACCCTTCACTAAAAATGAAAGATTAAAGCCCTGATTAGCCCCATGAATAAAAAAGACCGACAAATTCATTTTTTCCTTCAACTGTTTCTGTTGATTACAGGATTATACATTCTTGGATTCAACGTCTGGAAAATGAATACGGGGAGCTGGGAGGGGGTTTTCGAGTTCTATAACGAGTCGGTACCCATTTTTACCCTCTCTGCGGGTTTTGTTACCGGGATGTTGAGTGTGCTTGGCTCCGTTTTTTTATGGCTCAGAGCTCCATGGGCACATAGTTTCTGTTTATTGGTTGTGGGGTTATTATTCACTTATAACCTGATCGAAGTTGGAGAAGTGATTTATTCCACACCGTATCATGCTATTCCAATGGTGTTTGTCTTGTTCGTGGTAATGCAATGTATTCCATTTTTAATTCGTAGAACACATCGTCAAGTTTAATCGAAACAAGAGTTCCAGTAGTTCGTGTACGGCTGCATGGAAAAAGTGTCCCAAAGTGATATTGACTGGCTTTCTCAACCGAAAGAGAACTTCGATATGTTCTCACCAAAAAAGGTTGAGACTAAAGCCAAACACAACAGGCCAAAAAAAAGAAAAAGCATTGGGTATTACGTATCCGGTTTTCTGTTTATGACACTCAGCCTGGTGGTCCTTCCTTTTTTCATTCTCATCAGAACGGCCGTCTATCTCAATCTGGATCAGCAATGGAATGAGTGGGGGTCCCTGCTTGGCGGCATGGGAGCCTGCGTTATTTTCCTTTCGCTTATTTTTTTCTTCCTCTTTCGAAAAGTGAAACAAAAGAAAACCATGGTAAAGCTAACCATGAGTGCACTGTCAATGCTTGTTGGTGGATTTACTATTTACGGGCTTCTTTATCTGAATAGTGTGAATGCAAAAAGCGAAGCCATACAGGAAGTGTACAGTTCGCTTCATCCAATTTTAAGAGTTGCGGTTGCAAGTACTACTCTCGCTGAAAAGGATTTGGTGATCACAGATATTAAGCGCACAGAAGAGGATTATATAGCCTGGGGATTAACGCCCCTGGAAAGTTCTCTCCACTATGTGCAGGATAATGGATTTGTGCACGCCATCGATTTACGCACTATTGGCCACTCCGAACTCAGAAATACTGCCCTGGAATGGTCTCTAAAGGTGATGGGTTTCCAGACGATAAGACATGTTGGAACGGCAGATCATTTACATGTAGCTCTTCCAATAAGTGGCCAATAAAAGCGCTTTTCTGTTGTTTATCAGCTAGATTATTCCGACCATTGGTTGCTTTTAAAAAAATGTAATCGATACAGAATAAATGGCTAAGTATAATTTCTTTGAGCAGGTAAATAAGAACTTTGACAGAGCAGCGGCTTACACCAGATTTGATAAGGGCATTCTGGAACAAATTAAGATGTGTAATACAGTGTACCACATCTCCTTTCCACTTCGCAGAGATGATGGCAGTGTAGAGGTAATAGAAGGTTGGCGTGTAGAACATAGTCATCATAAGCTCCCAACCAAAGGGGGAATCCGCTTCAGCCATAAAGTGGATGAAGATGAAACCATGGCACTGGCTGCTTTAATGAGTTATAAGTGTGCGTTAGTAGATGTCCCTTTTGGAGGGGCAAAAGGTGGGGTTAAAATCAGCAGAAGAAATTATTCTGAAAGCGAGCTGGAAAGAATTACCCGCCGATACACTTTTGAATTGATCAAGAAAGAATTTATAGGTCCCGGGATCGATGTTCCTGCCCCCGACTATGGTACCGGAGCCCAGGAAATGGGGTGGATTGTAGACACCTATCGCCAAATAAAAGACGATTTGAATTCCATTGCTTGTGTAACTGGTAAGCCATTAGCTCAGGGTGGAATTCGTGGACGAACCGAAGCAACCGGGCGGGGAGTTTATTTTGGTATTCGCGAAGCAGTAAACCATAAAGCGGATATGGATGCTTTAGGGTTGCCAATTGGTATTGAAGGTAAAACGTTCTGTGTTCAGGGTTTAGGAAATGTGGGTTACCACGCTTCAAAGAATTTAACCGGAGATGGAGCCATTCTGGTGGGTGTATCTGAATTGGAAGGGGCTATTTATGATCCTAAGGGAATGGATCTGGAAGAATTGATCGCATTCAGGAAAGAAACCGGAAGCATCATTGGCTTTGGAACCAGCCAGGAACTGGAAAAGAACATCGATATTTTTGAGCAGCAATGCGACATCATGATTCCCGCGGCACTTGAAAGCCAGATTACCGGGGAAAATGCAGATCGTGTGAAGGCAAAGATCATTGCGGAAGCTGCCAACGGACCAACCACTGCTGATGCACACGATATACTAAAAGAGCGAGGCGCGCTCATCATTCCTGATACCTATCTTAATGCGGGCGGGGTAATTGTTTCATATTTCGAATGGTTAAAAGACATTCAGCATGTTCGTTATGGTCGCATGAATAAGCGATTCGATCAAAACAGTTTGCTTAAAATTGTTCGTGAATTGGAATCCATATCAGGTAAAAAGTACGACGAGGAAGCCATCGCTAAATTAACTCATGGAGCTGGTGAAGCTGATTTGGTAGACTCCGGATTAGAAGAAACCATGATTACAGCCTATGAGCAAATGATAGAAATACGAAACAATTACGAATTGAGGGATCTTCGTACGGCCGCCTTCATTAATGCCATAGACAAAATCGGTACGATGTACGAACAAATGGGGATTTTCCCTTAATTGTATTAAAGTTATTCTGATCCCGATTCATCGGGAAAAGAACCTTCAAAACATTAGTATTAGCGATGATGATTGTGAAGATTCATCGCTTCGTTCTGAATGACCCTGGTACTAACAATTAATGGCTTTCAGAAGTAAGCCTTCCACCCCTAACCGTAGCCCCCAATACAATGGCGGAACCTATCAAAACCAGGTTCTTTATGATGTATTGGCCTTCCAGGGTTAATGCATGGGGAAACGCTGTCCAAACAACTTCAGGCAGAAGAATAATGGGTAATGCAGTTCCCGGCATTTGCAGAAAGAGCAGTAAAAGAGTTGCCCGCATATATTTTCCTGCAATTAAACCAATTCCAATTAATACTTCCCAGGTTGCTAAAATCGGAATAAACAAGTCCGGGTTGAAGAAATAGACCGTATTCCGAACCAGGTTTTCGGCAGGACTTACCCCCGGAAAAAATTTTAGCGCCCCAAACCATAAAAATACCACTCCGAGCCCAATCCGAAGAATAGGTAATCCATTGCGTGCCATCCACCCTGTGATGGCTATATCAACCTCATTGAATCGCTTTTGCAAAATCATAGTCTACCTCTCTGTAATCGATACGTTTAATTTGAGGGGCAAACTATCCCGGATTTGTGAAAGGAATGTGAAGGAATTCCCACTTGCCGTTGTTGTGCAGGCGGGAATATGGGTTAATCTATTAGCTTCTTTTAGGATCAAGATCCCTGCTTTCGCAGGGATGACCGATAAAGTCTCCCCTTGAGGGGTATCTAAGTGGATTTGGGAAACACCCTCCGTCTTCCGATTTAACAATCGGAATCCACCTCCCGCAAGGGAGGAATTGATTTCTAGCTCTTAAAAGTAATCTTCGGTTGTTGTCTGGCTTCTGCGGCCATAATAGCAAGTTGTTGCTGCATGTTAGAAGTTGCTGTGATAAAAGCCAATGCAGAAGCGGATTGTTCATCAGCAATAACGATCGGCTTTCCTTTATCACCTGCTTCACGGATGGGTTGCTGAAGTGGAATTTCTCCCAAAACAGGCACATTCAGTTCTTCTGCCAACCGGGTAGCACCACCTTCCCCAAAAATATGGTATTTCTTTTCGGGTAAATCCGGTGGTATGAAATAGGCCATATTTTCTACCACTCCCAGTACCGGTACTTTCACTTTGTTGAACATCGCTACTCCTTTACGAACATCGTCTAAAGCAACAACCTGCGGGGTAGAAACAATCACGGCACCACTTAAGGGCACGGTTTGAACAATAGTTAGCTGAATATCTCCGGTGCCGGGGGGGAGGTCCAAAATCATGTAATCCAGTTCACCCCATTCCACATCTTTCATAAATTGCTGGATAGCGCTGGTGGCCATGGGGCCACGCCACACCATTGCTTGATTCACATCCACCAAAAACCCCATGGAAACCATTTTGATGCCGTATTTCTCAAGCGGGATTAGTTTTTTTTGAGTGGTAATGTTCGTCCGTTCGAACAAATCGAACATAGTGGGAATACTGGGTCCAT
>JAKSCW010000446.1 GCA_022360375.1 Balneolales bacterium | reverse complement strand
GGATGAACGACCAGGTTTCAATAAGGTAAAGTACACCACTATAATCTCTACCAATGAAACCGACCCAACAAAATTACAGCAACTCAAGGATTTCTCAATTGAACGATGCCCGGTTCTGGATATCATCTCGAACCCGGTGCCTGTAAACGGGGAGATTCTGTATGTCAACTAAACACTCACTCACTTGCCAAAGTAGCAAGTGAACTCAGGAACGGCAGGATCAGTTATTGATTCTGCTGTTCTTTTCAAAAAATAATATCGAATGAGCCAACCAACCATTCATACCTTTTCAACATCATTTATTACCGAATCGGGAGCGGAAATCAAAGAGCCGTATCTAGCCTACCAAACGTGGGGAAAACTGAATGAGCAGCGCAATAATGTGATTGTGGTTTGCCATGCACTTACCGGAAATTCGGATGCCAAGGAGTGGTTCCCGGGTTTTTTCGATGCTTCAAACCCGCTTAAGCTGAATGAGTATTTCATAATCTGTCCCAATCATCCCGGAAGTTGCTATGGTTCTGTGGGGCCCACATCTGTGAACCCCGAAACCGGGAAGCCTTACCAGGCCGGTTTTCCCGTATTCACCATTCGGGATATTGTCCGGCTGGAACAGCGGTTGCTGGACGAGCTCAAAATAGAAGGGGTCGAATTGATCATTGGCCCTTCCATGGGAGGCATGATTGCTCTGGAATTCACCATCATGGATGACCGGGTGAAGAACTCCGTGCTTATCGCAATGGGAAAAGCACACTCCGCATGGGCAATAGGAATCAGCGAAGCACAGCGGATGGCATTGTACGCGGATGAAAACTGGAACGGTGGTTTTTATGATCCTGAACAACCACCCGCAAAAGGGTTGGCTGCCGCCCGCGCAATGGCTATGATCACCTACAGAAGCCCAAAAAATTATGAACAGCGTTTCCGGCGGGAGGTGAACAAAGAAAAGCAAATCTTCCAGGTAGAATCGTACCTGAACTACCAGGGGGAAAAGCTGGTGGACCGGTTTGATGCCAATTCTTACGATTTGCTCACCAAAAGTATGGACAGCCACGATGTTTCCAGAAACCGCGATTCGTTTGAAGAAGTATTGGAAGCAATCTCCGCTTCGGTGTTGGTCATCGGGATTGATTCCGACAGGTTGTATCCCACTCATGAACAAAAGGAATTGGCAGCGCTTATTCCAAACGCAGAATACAAAGAGATATCTTCGGTTACCGGGCACGATGCTTTTTTGATCGAATTCGAACAATTGAACTCCCTCCTTTCAGATTTTGTTGGCAAGCGAACAAAAGATTCGCAAAACCAGCTCGCCCATGAAACTGAATGAAATCATTGTTGAATTAATGGTGAAAGATGTTGCCACCAGCATCGCGTTTTACAAAAACGTTCTGGGCTTCACCGAAGTAGCCACCGAAATTGAGCATGGCAAAACAGAATGGGCGAAACTTACCTGCAACGGCTTCAACATTTCCTTTAAAGACGAAGCCAAGCTTAAGCGGGAAGTGAGCTATATGCACAACCAGCCCATCGGTGGAAGCATTGGCATCTGTATTGTGGTGGATGATGTACATTCCCTTCACGCCACATTCGAAGAAAAATTCAAAACCATCAATCATCCCCACCTTACCCCCTGCGGGGCCACCTCCTTCTCTATGCGCGACCTGGATGGGTATGTGCTTACGTTCGAGGAGTTTTAGGCGCCTGAAGAACGAAGAAGCTCCACTACTACTTCAGGGCTAATCAATTATCTGAAGATTCTTCGGCGGTAGCCTCAGAATGACCACCAACCTCCACTTCTCCGTTTCACTTTTCTCTTCTCACCTCCAGTTTATTCTTCACTCTTCAAAGTTCACTGCCATTTTCCTTCAGAATATTTTTTAATGGGTTAAGTGGATTTAATTTGCACTATTGTGGAAGATTAGGGTACATTGTGGTGCATAGTGGGAGATAGTGGGGACTCTCTCTTCACCGTGTACGTTTAGCAATCAGAATTTTCCATCCTCGGTATAAGTGCATAGTTTTAAAGGCCAATATGAGCATAGTATAGACGAGAAAGGTCGCATTTCCTTTCCGGCTAAGATGCGTAAACTCGTGAGTCCCGCCGCTCAAGACCGCTTTGTTATTGTTCGTGGAATTGAGTCCTGCCTGTATTTATACCCCGAAAACGAGTGGTTAAACGTAGAAAAGGCCCTTTCTCAGGCCAATAATTTTACCCGCGCCGGAAGAATTGCCAAGAGAAATTTCCTCCGTTACGCCGAAGACGTGGTTCTGGATAAACAAAACCGTATCGCTATCCCCGCCGATCATTGCGCCTTCGCTGAAATCAGCTCCAAAGCCGTATTCATTGGTATGGGGCAGTACATTGAAGTGTGGTCTCCTGAGAAGTTGCAAGAAGCCGATGAAAACCTGGATGCAGGCACATTCGAGGAAATTTTTGAACAAGTAATGGGAGGCGGGCTTCAAACCGATGGTGAGTGACATGACTACATATCACGAGCATATCCCGGTGATGCTGAATGAATGCATGGAAGCCCTCATCACGGATGAGAACGGCATTTATATAGATGGCACGTTAGGTGGCGGCGGCCATTCCAAAGAGATTTTATCCCGTCTTGATTCAAACGGTCAGCTCTTCTCTATCGACCAGGACGACGAGGCCATTGCAGCAGCAAGTACGCGCATTGGCAACGATCAACGATTTACTATCCTAAAAGGTAATTTCGGATACCTGACTACCCTTCTACCTCCCCAAACCGAAGGTCAGGTAGCCGGAATCCTTTTGGATTTAGGCGTTTCCACTCACCAGATTAAAGAGGGGGAACGCGGTTTCAGTTTCCAGGAAGATGGCCCACTGGATATGCGAATGGGAAATTTGACCGGACTTTCCGCTTACCAGGTAGTGAATAACTACGAGTACGAAGAGCTTCGTGATATCATCTTCCACTATGGTGAAGAAAAAGCTAGTCGACAAATTGCCCGTGCGATTATGGAAGCCCGACCCATCGAAACTACTGGTGAATTGCGAAAAGCTGTTTCCGAGGTCGTAAACAAGAAATTCGAAGTGAAATCGCTGGCGAGAGTGTTCCAGGCTATTCG
>JAKSCW010000470.1 GCA_022360375.1 Balneolales bacterium | reverse complement strand
GATTCGAGCAAGGAATTGAAGATCAATTCGGGCTGAATCAATCCAAAATGAATGCCGGGAATAACTGGAGAACAAAATTTTCTAACGAAGCCCTTTACGAAGAATGTATTTCCCAGTTGAAGAATTTATTTGGCATCAAATATGGGCAACAACTTCAACTAAATGAGCTTCTGGAATATGATAAACCTAATGATGTTTCATTTATTGATGTAACCACCAATCGTCGTTTAATCACACTTAATCGACAAATAGAGAGTTCTGAGCTAAATGTAAGAATTCAAAAAGCTGCCTTTATGCCTTCCATTTCAATGACCACTTACAACGGAAGACAGCTAAACAAAGAAGAGTTTGGATTAGACATTGGGGAAGGAACCTGGACGGACTATAGCTATGTCTCAGCAACAATCTCAATACCAATATTCACCGGGTTCAGCCGGAATAACCAGGTTAAAATTGCCAATCGGGAATTATCCCTGGCTAAGCTGAACTACGAAACTGAACTCAGGAATAGTGAATTAGCAGATATGCTCTTGTTAAGCGACTACAACCACGGAGTAGAAACGCTTGAACAATCACAAGTCACTTTTAACCTGGCAAAGGAGAATCAGCAAATAGCATTTGTGCGATATGAAGAGGGCCTGATTACACTCGACCAATATTTAAACGCAGTGGAAGACCGCTTACTCTCTGAAAATGCATACCTGAACGATTTATCCATGCTGTATTCCCACTACTCAACCATAATCTCAAGAACCAGTTTCCAATGAAATTCTCAATTAAAACATTATTACTCATTCTTATTGCATTGGTATTGAGCAACTGTTCAAAACCAATGGTTACACAACCTATTCGAACGGATATTGTTGATGCAGTTTTCGCGAGTGGTGAAATAACTGCTGAAAATGAATACTTAGTGACAGCAAATACCCAAGGCTACTTAATTAAAACCTGGGTGGAAGAGGGCGATATCGTCGATGAAGGATCCGCTCTTTTCCATATTTCCAGCGAAAAGCAAAGCTCTCAACTGGAAACTGCTTCCGCCAATTACAATGACGCCTATCGACAGGCGCAGCCTGATTCACCCCAGCTAAGTCAGCTTCAGTTACAAATTCGCCAGGCTGAACAGCAACTTGAAGTGGATCAGAAAAACTACCAAAGAT
>JAKSCW010000557.1 GCA_022360375.1 Balneolales bacterium | reverse complement strand
TACAACCAAACTTCGATGATTCAAGCGTTCAGCGACTTCATGGATTACTTTTGTAGAAGCGGTTTGCCTTCGTTCCGAATCTGAGCCTTCTTCCTTAATCAACTCTCTTTCCAGTTGCAGATAAATTTGACGAAGATGGGCGTAGGTCCCTTTTGCGGGAATAAATGTTTCTACATGTTCATTAAATGGAATCAAGCCACAAGCATCCCGTTGCCGGTGCATCAGGTACATAAGCGAGGCTGCATAATGAATTCCATACCTGAGCTTCGTCCATTCCCCGAAATGTTTGAAGTTCATGGATGAGGATGTATCCAACAAAACATAACACCGGAGGTTAGTTTCTTCTTCGTACTGTTTTACATAAAAGCGTTCCTTTTTCCCGTATACCTTCCAGTCTATGTGTTTGAAATCATCGCCAGGATTGTACGGTCTGTGCTCGGCAAACTCCACACTAAAACCATGATAGGGGCTTCTGTGTAATCCGGAAATAAATCCCTCTACAATTTTCTTTGCGCGTAGCTCCAGCGAGGATAATTTAGAGAGAAGTTCAGGGCGTAAAATCATTTAAAAAAAAAAAAAAAATAGTAACAGATAAACAGTTTTTATCGACCAAACTTTTGGTAAAAAAACTCTAATTCTAATATTTAAATTCAAATTGGTTTGAATCCAAAAAATGTGTTTATTGGGTCTTTTTAAGCATAAAAATATGCTTTCTCGAAATTATTATTCACTACTATTTACTACATAATTCTATTTCAAAAAATAATAGGCAGAAGGGGTTAATATTTTGTTTAACTTTGATGATTTGATAAGTCTTGATGTTTTCAAGGAAACATTGGAACAACTCGATTCTTCCGTTTTTATTACAAATAAGGAAGGCAACATTCTATACGTAAATCCGGCATTTGAAATAAATACCGGATATTCACCAAAAGAAGCTATTGGGCAAAACCCAAGGTTCATTCAATCCGGAGAACATGACAAGGAAGTGTACAAGCAACTTTGGAAAACCATTACTGCCGGGTACACATGGAAAGGGGAACTAAAGAATAAAAGAAAAGATGGGAACAAATTTTGGTCAAAAGTAAGTATCTCGCCTGTTAAATCTGCCGAGGGAGAAATCAAGTATTATGTAGCTATTGAACACGATGTGACGATTGAAAAAAAGGAAAAAGAAGAACGTACCCGCAGTGAACGAATACTTAATGATAGCCAATCTCTAAGCCATACAGGAGGATGGTACTATGATGTGGCTAAGAACGAAATGTTTTGGACAGAAGAACTATACAAAATTTTTGGATTCAAAAAATCTGACGGCTTAAACTTGTTCGCAGAAACCCTGACCGCTCACCAAATTGAGGACCGGTTTAAAGTAATTTCTGCTTTTAAGAAGCTCTTATCTTCGGGTAAAGCATATGATCTTACGGTGCAAATAACAGATACCACCGGGAATAAGAAATGGATTAAAAGCAAAGCGCGTGCTATTCAGAGTGAAACGGGCGTGGTTAACAAAATTATTGGTACCATAAAAGACATAACCAAGCAAGTTCAGGCAAAAGAATCGTTGATTAGTGCGTACAAAGAACGAGGTTTTTTGCTATCTGAAATTCACCATCGGGTTAAGAACAATCTTGCTGTAATTTCCAGCCTGTTACAACTTCAGGCAATGACTCAAAACGATGAAAAAATTACTCTTCAGCTCAATGAATCGTTACATAGAATCCACTCCATTTCGTTAATTCATGAACAGCTGTACTTAGCAGAGAATTTTTCTGAAATCTCTTTGACTTTGAACATCATAACCCAACTCGAAAAGCTCAAAGACTCTTATCCCACACAAACTCACATCGAGTTTGATATTAATATGGAAGAAGTAGTGGTTAATATAAACCAGGCACAGCCTTTGGGGCTTCTCATTAATGAAATTCTTTCCAATACATTCAAATATGCTTTTCAGGGTAGGCAGGAAGGGAGAATTACCATTCGGTTAGCTAACTCAGATAAAGAGGTGTCCCTGTTAATTGCTGATAACGGAATTGGTATGGATGAAGAAACCTACCAAAACAGTACTACTATTGGGAATACATTAATTAAAACATTGTTACAGCAACTAAATGCCCAATCTTCTGTGAAACTGCAGGGAGGTGTTAGTTATGAAATTTTATTCGACAAAAGTTCGTCAAGTGGCTCCGTCGCTATACACCAAATAGAAAAAACCATTCCAACAGGCATAGAATTAACCGGCTGAAAAGAGCCTGGTTTTCTGTTTTTATTGTCTTCTTTGCAACGAGCAGAAAAAATCTGAAATTGGTAGCGCTTCTAATTTTCACGGAGCAAAATCCTTCACAATAACTTCTTATAGTGGCTTGATCTTTTTACTGAACCTTAAAAACAGTCAATATTCATCATGAATTTATCCAGGAAACAATTAGTCGGTTTAGTACTTGGGCTTATTGGACTGGTTGTTCCGTTCTTTCTTTCCATCGAAGGCTTATCCCAGGCAGGGCATGTAGCTTTGGGAATTTTTTTCCTGGCCGCCGTTTTTTGGATGCTGGAACCGTTCCCCATTTACGCTACTTCTGTACTCGTTATTTTCCTTCAAATCCTTCTGCTGAGTAAAGAAGGATTCATATTTAAAGAGATAACCGAGGTTTATACCCCGGATTCGTATACAGCATTTATTGGCACACTTGCAAGCCCCATCATTATCCTGTTTCTCGGGGGATTTGTACTAGCCGATGCTGCAGTAAAGTATAATCTCGACCGAAACCTCACACGCATCCTGCTTTCACCGTTCGGTAACAAACCGCAATTTATCGTACTTGGATTAATGATCGTTACCGCTTTGCTTTCAGCATTTATGAGCAATACCGCTACCACTGCTATGATGATGACAGTAATCTTACCCATCATCGCACGCATTGATGTTGATGATCCATTGCGAATTGGATTAGCACTCTGTATTCCTTTCGCGGCAAACATCGGAGGAATCGCCACACCGATTGGAACTCCACCCAACGCGGTTGTAATTGGTGCTCTTTCCCAGCAGGGAATTAACATTCCGTTTGGAGAATGGATGATCCTTGCCACTCCATTAGTGGTGGTGGTTTTGCTCTTCGCGTGGATCTTATTACTCACTATGTTTAAACCCAAAGCCAATTCCGTTAAAGTGGATATGAGTGGGGCCTTTAATACCTCTAAAAATGCGATTATTCTGTATATCGCGTTTGGGTTTACGGTTTTGTTTTGGATTACGGAAAGTTTTCACGGTGTAAAAAGTGCAATCATTGCATTGATTCCCGTCGTTTTCCTTACATTAACAGGAGTGGTAACCAAAGAAGACATCCGAAAACTTCCCTGGGAAGTACTTTGGTTAGTAGCCGGGGGTATATCACTTGGTATTTCAATGAAAAGCACCGGATTAGCTGAATGGATTGTAGGAAGTATTGAATGGAGTTCCTTTGGTGCTATTACCTTAATTCTTGTTTTTTCTATTGTGGCGGTGATGATGTCGAACTTTCTTTCCAACACAGTTACTGCAACCTTATTAATTCCTTTAGCAGTTAGCTTGGCAACATCAGGCATTGCCGGAGAGGGGTTCAACCTGATCATTGTTAGCTTAGTAATTGGCGTAAGTGCCAGCATGGCAATGATGCTCCCAATTTCAACTCCCCCCAATGCCATAGCAATGAGTACGGGAACCATTCAAACTGCTCATATGGCAAAAGCAGGTTTTACTATGGGTATTTTCGGGGTACTGATGGTACTCCTTTATGCCTTGTTCTATTGGCCACTAATTTTAAATTGAGAGAACATCATGGAAAAGCAAATTTACATACTGGTTGTTGAAGATGAGTTGGAAGTGATGGACGCACTGGTAAACGATCTTCAGAGTTTCGAAACATACTTTCCGGTTGAAACAGCAAACTCTTCAGAAGAAGCAAAAAAAGTAGTGGAACAAATCTATTATGGAGGAAACGAAATCGGTTTGATTCTTTGCGACCACGTTCTTCCTGGCCAAAATGGAGTCGATTTTCTTATTGAATTACATGCTGACGTATTAAAGCATGACTCAAAAAAAGTGTTAGTTACCGGCCAGGCAGGCCTTGAAGACACCATCCATGCAATTAATAGTGCCGATTTAGATCATTATATTGCTAAACCCTGGACCAAGGAACAGCTGGATTCCGTGGTTGTAAAACAACTCACAGATTATGTAATTGAAGAGAAACTCAATCCAATGAGGTTCATGGCGATACTGGATGCCGTCCGGTTAGCTGAATATATGCGTGAACATAAACTCAGTGATTATTAATGCAAAATGCCCGTTACGATAGAAAACAAATCCTGAAATTTGTTGGCGCAGCCATCGAGGAATCTCCGGAGCTGCGCATGCTGGTCGATTCTTTCGAACCCGGGGATGTTTTCTTCCGTCAGGGTGAAAAAATCACGCATTTGTATCTGATGCTGGAGGGGGAAGTGGTTCTGAAACACAAGCGAGAAGATGGAACTACGCTGGAACTTATTACTCTTTCTGCGGGTCATTTTGCCGGATTGGTTGCTTTCACCACAGGAAACCATTCTTTAACTACCGGAATTGCACAAAAACCGTGTCGGGCACTGTGCATCAGACAAGATGAATTCGACCGGTACATGAACGACCATTCCAAACTGAAGCATCCGCTTCAGCGATTGATGCTCAGTAACATGGCCGACCGGTTCATGACAAACGTACGGTTAGAATCGCAAATGAATGCGCTGAACCAGGAACTGGAAATTGAGAGTAACCAATTAAAGGATGCATTCCAGAAACTGGAGGAATCCCAGCAGCGCATGGTTCACCAGGAAAAAATGGCAACACTTGGTGAATTAGTAGCGGGATTTGCTCACGAAGTAAACAACCCCGCCGCTGCTTTGCTTCGATCTTCCGAAATGCTGAAAGAGAATTTTCAGGACTCAAACGATGGCACAGCAAAATCCATGATTTTTGAATATGGCCTTCATTCGGAACCATTGGGAAGCAGTGAAATACGGGAACGTATGCTTTACATTCAAAAAACTTTCCCCTGGGTAAAAGAACGTGCACTTGTTCGAAAACTCGCCCAAATGCCTGATCTCGCCCTGGAACTTGTTCAGAAGAATAAAAAGAAAATCCCCATTGACGAACTGATTCAGCAATTTGAAGCCGGTAAGTTTATCCATAACATCCAGGTAGCAAGTGAACGAATCACCAATCTCGTAAAAAGCCTGAAAAGCTACAGCCGGCAAGACAATAACGACTGGGATATGATTGATATCCGGGATGGCATCAAAGATACCATTCTGATTCTTTCCAACCGATTGAAGTACCTGAGCTTGCAACTCGACCTGAAAGAGATTCCCAAAACATGTGCCAAAATGGGAGAACTCAACCAGGTGTGGACCAATATTTTAGTGAACGCCTGTGATGTACTTCAGGATGGGGGAGAAATAAAGATTCGAACCAAATCGGAAGGGGATTACAAAATCGTCGTGGAAATCGCAGATAATGGCCCTGGTATACCAGAAGAAGTATTACCAAGAATTTTTGAATCCAATTTTACCACGAAAAACCAGGGAGCTAAATTTGGACTTGGACTGGGGCTGGCCATCTCTAATGAAATTATCCGGCAGCATGGAGGCTTCATCAAGTGTATGAATCGGGAAAGTGGCGGCGCTAAATTTCAGATTATTTTACCGGTTAAGAATTGCGTATAATTTTACATTAGCCGACTTTGCAACTGTTTGATTTGGGGTTTAATTTATACCTAATGAAAGATTTCCGTTTTCCCATACAAATCATTTCTGTTTTTCTGCTCGTAGCCACGCTATGGAATAGCTTCGGGTGGTTGAGTTGTTATATGATGAATGGCCATCATGGAGATTCTCATCATGAAATGACAATGGCAGTTCACCAAAATCATGATCATCATGATTCCCATAAAAAAGAATCGTCAGGATTCTGTTATTTAACAAAGAGTACTCCGGCTACCCATTCCATTACAAATCTGAATTTTTTTGAGTACAAAGTTCCTGTTTTTGCAAAAAAAATTCAGGAAAGCACTTTTGAACCCGTGGTTTATCTTGACCACAAAACCCCTTTCATCCCTTTGTTAATAGTATCTGATGTGTTTCGGCCACCCCAGGGCTAGTTTTCTTTCCTAATAGATTTAAGAAAACTTTAAACGCAAATTTTAGATACATGAAATCTTTTCTAAAAGCATTCACCGTATGCGTGGTGCTTCCATTTGTTCTATTCTCGTGCGATGATGACGATAACTATATTGATAGTTCTGAACTTGAAAACGTTGCACTCATTTCTACCGCTACAGTAGGCGGATATACGATCGAGCTTTATTCAGAAGATGCCCTTGCTACCGGCTATAATAACCTGTACTTCCGGGTCCTGGAAGGTTCCGATGTTGTAGATATTTCGGAGATGTCCATTATGCCTATTATGCATATGACGATGATGGATCATGCTGCGCCATATTCCCAGCCAACCCGAATGGAAGAATTTGAGGATTATTTTGCCGGGTACACCGTTTTCATTATGCCTTCCGGCGAAATGGGAACCTGGGATATTGAATTCGATATCACCACAATGGCTAATGAAACCATTTCGGGCATGTTCGAAGCAATAACCGTAGCTTCTTCATGGAGGCTCACCAGTGTTACCAGCGAAAACGATCAGAATTATTATGTTACGTGGTATGCACCTGAAAATCCCAAAACCGGAGACCAGGAACTAACAGTAATGGTACATAAACGTGAAAACATGATGTCGTTCCCGGCAGTTGTTGATGCAGAAGTAACCATTTATCCCTGGATGGATATGGGCGGGGGATCAGGACATTCCACCAACTTTGAAGAACCTGTTGCCATGGGAGAAGGTATGTACACGGGCTCCATAAATTATAGTATGTCTGGCACGTGGACTACAGAAGTTACCGTAGTTGATGGTGATGAAACCATTGGTACTGTGCTGTTCGAGTACAGTGTAATTGCACAATAATTAATCCTGATACTGAGTGATGTTCTTTTTTTAAAAGAACATCACTTAAGCATTATGAAAACCCTATTCTGCCATATTATTCTCTTCCTGCTAATATCAGGAGATGGTCTTTCCCAAACC
>JAKSCW010000556.1 GCA_022360375.1 Balneolales bacterium | reverse complement strand
CCGCATTTTTTTTTTTTTTCTTTTGCTGCTAAAAGTGACCGAACCATCAAGCTTACTGTAGTTCTTTATCCTACTTTTCAGATTTTCCTTGTCCCGATTTTGATTATTGGTTTTTCAGGAGTGATTGCATTTCCCGGGATCACACCAGCCGACTCTATACTGCCCCATATCCTCCTCAACATGGAACTCCCCATTCTGCTAATCGGGCTCGTTTGCGCCGGAACTCTGGCTGCTTCTATGAGCTCTGGCGATGCCATCGTTCATGCAGCGGCCTCCATCGGCGTAAGGGATGGGTTGGCAAAAGTTCCTTCCCTGAAAAACTGGATTTATTCTGGCTCTAATGAGCGTTCATTAATCCGGGTTCTTGTAATTGTTATCAGCTTAATTGCCTATTACTTTGCGGTGTTTTCTGAAACAGATATTGTTTCCCTTCTTCTTGGTGCCTACGGTGGAATCGCCCAGCTT
This sequence comes from Balneolales bacterium, assembly GCA_022360375.1. GTDB lineage: Bacteria > Bacteroidota > Rhodothermia > Balneolales > Balneolaceae > HXMU1420-13. Next base: position 643 of record JAKSCW010000556.1, on the reverse strand, counting down.
TTTCCTTTGGTGTTTGCTATGTTTTACTGGCCAAGAGCTACCGGAAAAGGAGCTTTGGCTGGTTTAATCGGAGGAATTATCGTAACCCTTGTATTTCTGAATTTTCCCGGGCTTAAGCCCATTCCAATGCATGAAGGTATATTTGGCCTGGTTGTAAATATCGTTTTATTAATTGGGGTAAGTCTGTTAACCAAACCCGAAGAATTAGAACGGCTTAAAAAATACACCCGGTTTTGATTACGGGTTTCAACAAAAAGCAAACAATCTCTTAATTGCGATTCGCTTTGAGAAATGTATATTGGTCTAAACTAAAACTAACTACGGTAGCGTGAACGGAAAAAGCGATAAAAATTATCTGGCAATGATATTGTTGTGCTTCTTTTTGGGAAGCCTGGGTGTGCATCGGTTTTATGCAGGAAAAGTAGGAACAGGAATTTTGATGCTGGTGACCCTTGGCGTGTTCGGAATCTGGACATTAATCGATCTGATCATCATTATTGTGGGAAATTTCCGTGATGCTGATGGAAACCTGATAAAAAATTAACTCCTGTTTTTGAAGTAACAGTCTTCATCCAATCTTCAATTTAGGAAAGTAGCATTCCTAAACAATGCTACTTTGATGCCACACTCGATTCTCATCATT
>JAKSCW010000409.1 GCA_022360375.1 Balneolales bacterium | reverse complement strand
GGCCGGAAGCCGGTTGAAGAAGCACTTATTGAAAAGCCCAAAAACATCAGTAAAGTGTTTATAAAAAACTCAATTCCTCCAAATTCATACAAAAACATATCAGAGATCACATTAAAGAACCGGGTACCTGTATCTGTAGTTCCTGATCAGAAACTAAACCGTTTAGTAGGAAGGGTGAATCATCAAGGATTTGTTGCTTCACTAAGTACCATAGAATTTATTGCATTCTATGATTGGCTGGATGATTGTGATTTATCGAAAAACCCGGCAGTCCTTTTACTTGATGGTATTGAAGATCCTCATAATTTGGGCGCTATTCTAAGAACGGCTGCTGCTGCTGGCATAGAAGCTGTGGTGATTCCCTCACAGAACCAGGCTCCTGTTAATGCTACTGTTTTTAAAACCTCGGCAGGTACGGCAGGAAGGATTCCAATAATCCGGGTTCATGACTCAAATCAAGGAGTCAAAGACCTAAAGAATGCAGGTTTTTCAATTTTTGCTCTTCACACCTCTGCTGATCAAACTATATGGGAGGTTGACATGGAGAGACCTATTGCCTTTTTAATTGGGAATGAAGGGCGTGGAGTTAATAAACAGCTTCTTAAAAGATCGGATCAACTGGTTAAACTACCAATGGAGCATAACGTGGAGTCATTAAACGCTTCTGTTACAGCTGCTTTAGTATCTTATGAATGGAAAAGAAAGAGGCTAATTATAAAGTAGGTATTTCTGCCTTTTCTCCAGAAACTCCTCAAACTCATTCCCCCAGTTAAAACCATCTTCATTCTGTAATTTTTTTGTTCCCGCTAACAAGTTCAGGTAATCCTTGTATTCAGCATCATCTGTAAAATCCATCATTATTTTTATCAGCTCGACTCCAAATTCAACCGGTTGATTGAAGTTTTTTTTGGGTTGAAGATACACCCCCTTCGACAGCTGATCCTGGTATTTTGGATATAATGATTTTCCGGGAATAGAAACTGGTGTAAATGAAACAGTATCTATATTGCTGTGGTAAGCACTCCCTAATTCATCCAATATTTGAAGATCAACATGGGTACCCGGGGCACCTACGGTCAAAAATGGATTTTCAGTACCTCTTCCTTCAGAGAGTGTGGTTCCCTCAAAAAAGCAGGTTCCCAAATATACATACGCATGCGCGAATGATGGTAAGTTTGGAGAAGGGGGAACCCATTCAAGTCCGGTGTCCGGCCAAAGCATATTTCGTTTCCAGCCCTCCATCTCAATTACTTTCACACTGGGTTCTTCTGTTACATCATACCATCCCTCTTTAATAGCCATTTTGGAAAGCTCACCTAAAGTTAACCCATGGGCCACAGGAATTGGATGTGAACCAACCATGGATTCAAATTCTGGTTCCAAAACCCAACCGGATACATACTCCCCTCCGGCAGGATTGGGGCGATCTAAAATCCAAACTTCTTTTCCATAACGGGTCGCTTCCTCAATTACATACCTCATAGTGGTATTATATGTATAAAAGCGAGCTCCCACATCTTGCATATCAAAAAGCAAAATATCCACTTCAGCCAGCATTTCTTCCGTTGGACGTTTGTTTGATCCGTATAAAGAGAAGACTTGTATTCCTGATTGCTGATCTATCCCATCCTCAATTACCTCTCCATCCGAGTATTTTCCTCTGAAGCCATGCTCAGGTGCAAACAGGGCAGTTACATTAACTTCAAGTGCTAACAAGGTATCTAAGACGTGCACTCCTTGAACTCTGGCCGTAGGATTCATCACCAAACCAATTCGATACCCTTCAAGCTCATAAAGGTAATTTTCAATCAGCATTTCGGCGCCGGTCCGTACCCGGGGATTATCCTGAGACTTAACTGGCGTGCACGCTAATGGGATTGTTGCAAAAAAGAGCAGAGTACTCAACAAGTTTTTCATTTTTCAAATTAAATGAAATCACATAAAAAAAGCCTTATCGAATTGATAAGGCTTAAAGAAAAAACTAACTACTACGCTTGATTAGCTACAATTTCTGACTCTGTAAAAAAATAAGCCGCTTCAATCTTTCCGTTTTCAACAGAATCCGAGCCATGAATGATGTTTTCCCCCACACTATCTGCAAAATCAGCGCGAATGGTTCCTGGTTCTGCTTCAACAGGATTTGTAGCTCCAATCAACGTTCGGAAATCAGTAATTGCGTTTTCCTTCTCCAACACCATAGGTACACAAGCACCGCTACTCATGAATTCAACCAGTTCGTCAAAAAAAGGCCGCTCTTTATGAACAGCATAAAATCCACCTGCTGTATCCTTTGTCAGTCTTGTTAATTTCATCGCAAGGATTTTGAAGCCTGCATCCTGGATTCTCCTGGTGACTTCACCTATCAATTCTTTTCGAACACAATCTGGTTTAAGAATGGTTAATGTTCTTTCTATTGCCATTGTTTAGTTATATTAAAATTATGTAACAGTCTCTCGAAGAGGTTCTCTTCAAAAAGCAAGCAAAGATACGGGTTGAGAACTTAAGTAGCGCTCAGAAATTTGAAACGTAAAGCACATCAACATCAATTCACCTGGACAGCCCAGTTAAAGGCCACACCTGAACAATTATGGCCTTTTGTAAGCGATGTTAACTATTGCTTAAAGCTTTTAGGTTCTCCATCCGTTAAAAAAACACAGCTATCCCGGTCAGCTCCTAAAGGGTTCCTGGAAATTACAAGTGCTCATCTTAGTTCTTATACCCTTTGGGAACAAGAACCATTCTTTTGGGAAAAACCGTATCGTTTTGGGGTAACCCGGCACTATACAGTAGGGTTCCTGAAACGCTTGAAGTTTCTTGTTAACCTGCATCCGCAAAAAAAAGGGACCGATTTAACCGTAAAAATCTGGGTAACCGGAACAAAGAATAGTTCCTTCTTTCTTGTTAAGTTTTTTGTTGAACGGATTTTGAAGCGACGATTCATGCGCGTAATCAGTGAATTTGATAGAATTGCTTCCAATGGACTTCTCCGATACGAGAATAACACCCCAAAAACATTAGTACGTGGGGCAGAGTCCCGAATACGAGCAATTTCTAAGGAGTTAATTACTGAAACGCGACGAAAGCGGATCATTAACCATTTAATCCAGTTCATACGGAAAGCTGATGACCAGGATCTGGCCCGTATTCATCCCTTTATGCTTGCCGAATATTGGGGAGAGAAAAAATATTCCGTCCTGAATGTATTTCTACATGCAGCAAAGCTTGATTTACTTGACTTCAGCTGGGACGTATGCTGCCCGAATTGCAAATCTCCAAGAACCACATTCAGAAAGCTTAAAGAGAGCCGTACCGCACATTTTTGTGAAGATTGTGACCTGGATTTCGAACTGGATTTCAACAAAAATACCCATCTGGTTTTTTCTCCTCACCCTCTTATTCGCAAAATTTCTGAAAAACGCTATTCATTTGGTGATCCAACTGCTACTCCTCATAAAGTTTCTCAACACTTTTTGAGTTTAGGGGAAAGCAAGTATTTGGACATCAAACTTGAAGAAGGAACTTATCTCTTCAAAAGTCATAATCATAAAGGTGAGTTACTTCTTCATGCGCGTGAAGATGGCATGGATACGATTACACTATATCTGACCGATGAAGACTTCAATAACCAGGAAGTATCGGTTTCTACACATCCAAATATCACACTCATCAATCATTCTTCGAAAAGACAAGTATGTTTTATCGAAAAGAAAGATTGGAAGGAAGAAGCCACGTATGCCAGTGAAGTTAGCTCTGTTCACGATTTCCGAACGCTTTTCCCTCGTGAAACCCTAAAAGACGGGCAAACTGTTCGTGCGAGTGGTGTTACAATGCTGTTCACTGACCTAATGAACTCCACCGAGCTATACCGACAAGAAGGAGATGAATTCGCAATAGGGCGGGTAATGAGTCATTTTAAGATTATTCAGCAGATTATTGCTGAAGAACGTGGGGGAATTGTAAAAACGATCGGTGATTCTGTTATGGCTGTATTCCGGGAACCTGTTTCGGCATTAAAAGCAGTAGAACGGATTCAACAAATATTTACCGGGTCAACCGGAATTGGAGATTCATTTAAAATAAAAGCCGGGATTCATTATGGGGATTGTACCGCTGTTAACCTGAATGATCGTACCGATTATTTCGGCACCACAGTGAATATTGCTGCCCGTTTGGTAGATGTAGCCAAAGAAAAAGAAATTATCATATCAGATGCGGTATACAATCATCCCGACGTTTTGCTGTATCTGAAGAAAAAGGAAAAAATTCTTTTTGTAAAAGAAGACAACATTGAACTAAAAGGATTCGAAGACGAAGCTTTTAAAGTAAAACAAATTCGGTTAGAGCGACCAAGTCTTCGCTTGGTAATTTAATTTCATTACCTTCCTTTCTGCAATTTCACACTTACAGAAGGTTATGAAAAAGAAGCAGAAAGACCCCGGAATCATGGATTCCACCATTCCAATGCGCCCTAAGAAAAATATTGCGTTAATTGCGCATGACCACCGGAAACTTGACCTCCTGGATTGGGCGGAGTATAATCGTGATAAGTTAGCAGAACACAATCTTTTTGGTACAGGAACAACGGGCTCAATGGCCGCAAACCGATTAGGCCTTCCGGTATACACATTCAAAAGTGGGCCACTTGGTGGAGATCTCCAGATTGGAACAGCAATTATCCAAAATGAAATTGATGTAATGATTTTCTTTTGGGACCCACTGCAGGCACAACCCCATGACGTAGATGTGAAAGCCCTGCTTCGAATTTGTGTAGTGTACAATATTCCACTGGCAAGCAACCGCGCATCCGCAGATTTTCTCATCTCCTCTGCACTGATGGACAAAACCTACGACCGGTTTATCGTAGATTATAGCAAACGTTTCAAGAAAGAGATTAACTAGTGCCTAACCGTTTAACACACGCCAGCAGCCCTTATCTGCTTCAACATAAAGACAATCCCGTTGATTGGCATGAATGGGGTGATGAAGCATTCAAATTAGCAAAAGAAAAAAACAAACCCATTTTCCTCTCTATCGGGTACGCAACCTGCCACTGGTGTCATGTAATGGCTCATGAGAGTTTTGAAGATGAAAGCATCGCCAAACTGCTGAATAACGCATTTATAAACATTAAAGTAGATCGCGAAGAGCGCCCAGACATCGACAGCACTTATATGACTGTTTGCCAAATGGTTACCGGCCATGGTGGTTGGCCATTAACCATAGTAATGACCCCCGGGAAAAAACCCTTCTTTGCCGGAACTTATATTCCAAAAGAAGCGCGTTTTGGCCGTCTGGGGTTGCGGCAGTTGATTCCCGGAATACAAGGGATGTGGCAACATGAACCTGAACGCATTCAAAAGGCTGTGAACCAAATAGCCTCAGGTTTTTTGAAATCACAACATTTTGAACCGGGGGTATTTCCCGGAACCGAAGCCATCGATTATGCCGCAGAACAACTTCTGGATGAATTTGATGGAGATTGGGGTGGTTTCGGTCAGTCTCCAAAATTTCCTTCCCCTCATAATTTGATGTTTTTACTGCGACAGTATCATCATACAAAACAAGAGCGTTTTCTCGATGCAGTAGTTTTCACACTTCTCCAAATGCGTTTGGGAGGAATATGGGACCATGTTGGATTTGGTTTCCATCGTTATTCTACTGATCGGAAGTGGCTGCTTCCACATTTCGAAAAAATGTTATACGATCAGGCGCTCCTCATGATGGCATATACTGAAGCCTGGCAGGTCACTCAAAAACCTTTGTTCAAACAAACGGTTTACGAAATTGCAGAATACGTTTTCAGGGATTTGACTCATCCTGAAGGTGGATTTTATTCCGCTGAGGATGCAGACAGTGAAGGTGAGGAAGGCAAATTTTATGTGTGGGAAAAGGCTGAACTGGATAAAACCCTGAAAGAAAAAGCTCATTTTGTTCATCAGCTTTTCGGCGTGAAAAATGAGGGCAATTTTGAAGATGAGGCCACCAAACAATTTACCGAAAAAAACATCC
>JAKSCW010000364.1 GCA_022360375.1 Balneolales bacterium | reverse complement strand
TTGCATCATTTTCAAGCGAAATGAGAAGGCCTTTGGAAAGAAGGAAATCACCAAGTAATACCCCGGCTTTATTTTTCCATATTTTATTGATGCTGACCAAGCCCCGTCTTGAATTTGCTTCATCAACTACATCATCATGGATAAGTGTGGCTGTGTGCAGAAGTTCGATCATAGTGGCAGCAATATGAGTCTTCTGATTTACAGTGCCGAAAAGATTGGCGCTCATAAATACTAACGTAGGTCGAAGTTCCTTTCCCTTTTGTTTAAGTAAATATGAAATGATTTGATCCAGCAGAAATACATCCGACTTGATAGTTTGCTTGAAAAAACTCCGAAATTCTTTCAAATACTGCTGAACCGGAGTAGTGATCTCATCCAGAGATTTCCTGGTAACAGTCTCTGCATTGATTCGTTCTAGTTTCAAACTATCGATCATTAATTGTTCAAATTTTCTTAAACTTGGCTGCCTTCAAATTTACTTAATATACTAAACAAATATTGTAGGCGAATTTCTCACTCATTTATAAAGAATTGTCATGTTAGAAAATGATTCTGATTTGAAAGCCATCGCTCTTATTACAAGCGGAGGCGACTCACCGGGTATGAATGCCGCAGTGAGGGCTGTAGTTAGAGCATCGGTGCAGAATGGCTTAAAAGTATACGCAGCATACCGAGGTTACCAGGGGATTATTGATGATGATTTTGTTGACCTTGGCACCCATTCGGTATCGAATATCATCCAACGTGGAGGAACCATCCTGAAGTCAGCCCGGTCTTCCGAATTCAGGACTCCGGAAGGACGTGAAAAAGCAGCTGTAAATCTCAAAAAGCGGGATATAGATGCTCTTGTTGTGATTGGCGGAGACGGATCATTTACCGGGGCCAATATCATTAGCGAAGAACATGGAATCAATGTAGTTGGAATTCCTGCTACTATCGATAATGATATTATTGGTACAGACGAAACTATTGGCTACGATACTGCTTTGAATACCGCTATGGATGCGATCGATAAGATCAGGGATACTGCAGACGCGCACGAACGTATGTTTTTGGTTGAAGTGATGGGGCGTGATGCGGGTTTCATTGCTCTGGAAACTAGTATTGCAGGTGGTGCAGAACTGGCTCTTTTACCCGAAGAATTGACAAATGTTAATGAAGTAAAAGCATTGCTGAAGAACATGCTTCAGGAACAAAAAAGAAGCAGTTTGGTGGTTGTGGCTGAGGGAGATGAAACTGGTGGCGCATTAAAGCTAGCCGAAAGAATTAAGGACGATTTTACCAAATACGACGTAAAGGTTTGTATCCTGGGCCATATTCAGAGAGGAGGAGCTCCAACTGCAAGAGACCGTGTTTTGGCTAGCCGTTTAGGGGCAGCTGCCGTAAAAGTTTTGTTAGAAGGACACAGCAGGATAATGGTGGGAATAGTAAACAACTCATTGAAAATAACGCCAATGAGAGTGGCTGTTTCTAAGAAGAAGAATCTGGATTACGCTCTTGTACAATTGGCCAAACTTTTAAGATAATTTTTTATTTATGATTACTTGTGATGTAAGTATAGCCCGGTCCTTCTTAGATGACGAAACGTACATAAAATCGAGAGGAAGGGCGGATTTCGGGTACCAACAATTAGTAACAAAAAAAGGTCCGGGTTCGGAGTGGCTAGGCTGGCGTGATTTACTGGCTAAACCCAATGATGCCATTTTGCAGCAAATAGAGGAAATTGCAGCTACCATCAGAAAAGAAGCAGATATATTTATTGTTTGTGGCATAGGTGGATCTTACCTGGGTGCAAAAGCAGTTATTGATGCTTTATCACCCCATTTTCAAAATAATGGACCAGAAATCATTTACTCAGGACATCACATTGGTGGGAAATATCTCGAGGACTTAATTGCATACATTAAGGCGCCAAAAGCCGATGGAAGTGCAAAGAGCATTTACCTGAATGTGATTTCTAAGTCTGGCTCTACTCTTGAAACAGCACTTTCCTTCCGGGCAATCAGAGAAACCATGGAGGGACTTTATGGAGAAGAAGCCAATAATAGAATTATCTGTACTACAAGCCAGGAAGGTGGAATCTTAAACCAACTCATTGAAAAAAAAGGGTACAAAAAATTTATTATCCCTGGTGATATCGGAGGGCGTTTCTCGGTCCTTACCCCGGTAGGGCTTCTCCCAATAGCCGTTGCTGGTATTAACATCCAAACTCTGTTTTACGGGGCAGTAAGTGCTTACAGAAAATTCGATGAAGATGCAGAAGAAGTGTTAGAGTATACTGCTCTTCGTAATGCGCTACATGAGCATGGAAAAACCATTGACGTTATTTCGTGTTTCGAGCCAGAGTTGAAGTCTTTCGGGGGGTGGATACAACAATTAATGGGAGAAAGTGAAGGAAAAGAAGGCAAAGGAATTTTTCCATCCGTAGCTGCATTTTCTACCGATTTACATAGCCTTGGGCAGTTCATTCAGCAAGGCCGACGGTCTTTACTTGAAACATTTATTGTAGTTGATAAACCATTCTCCAACATATCAGTAACTGAGATGGAAGGCGACGATGATAGCCTGAATTATTTGGCGGGTAAAACCTTTCATGAAATCAATACTAAAGCCAGGATTGGTACTACCCAGGCACACCAGGAAGGGGATGTTCCTATTATAACCCTGACCATCGATGCACTGAATGAAGAAAATATTGGTGAATTAATCTATTTCTACGAACTTGCAACCGGAGTTTTTGTGTACAGTCTTGGTGTAAATCCATTCAACCAACCGGGAGTTGAAGATTACAAAAAAGCGATGTACCGTTTGCTCGGTAAAAAATAGATTGAAGTATAGTGCCAAAACAACCGGAGACTAATTTTATAGCAATTGCAGGTAATATAGGCGCAGGGAAATCTTCTCTGACGGGTTTGCTTTCTAAGCATTTTAAATGGGAAGCTTTTTATGAATCAGTCGATGACAATCCTTACCTGGCTGATTTCTATGAAGACATGCTTCGCTGGAGTTTCAACCTGCAAATCTATTTTCTTTCCAGCCGTTTTCGGCATCATAAAGAAATGACCAGTAAGGATGTGAATCTGATTCAGGATCGAACTATTTATGAAGATGTTGAAATCTTTGCCAAGAATCTTCATGAAATGAACCTGATGAGTGACAGGGATTTCGAGAACTATGAAGCACTTTTTGCCGAGATGGTTTCGTATCTGCGCCCACCCGATTTACTTATCTATCTTCGAGCGCAGGTACCAACACTAGTTAAACAAATTCAGCAGCGTGGAAGGGAATACGAAACGACCATTCGTATCGATTATCTTGAACGTTTAAATCGACTGTATGAAGATTGGATTGATCGTTATCCCCATGAAAAACTGATCATCGATACAGATGATCTTGATTTTGTAAACGATCCGGAAGATTTGGGTAGAATACTCTCTTTAATTGAACAAAGACTTTACGGCTTGTTTAACTGATTGTACCGCAGTTTTAAGTTCCGTATCTTTGTAAGCTGTTAAGGAGATTAGCTATGTTTAAGTTTAAGATCTTTGAAATTCCTGAAGGTA
>JAKSCW010000169.1 GCA_022360375.1 Balneolales bacterium | reverse complement strand
GCCAGGAAGATTTTTCTTCTCCGTGAATGGTGGATTTACCCATCAGGATAGCACCACGTTTCAGGTAGCCCGGATCATTGGCTCCAAAATCAATGGCTTGCTGCTGCCCCGAAAAAATAATCGTGGCCGTTTGATTGGAGGCGATAGGATTAACAGCTGTTCCCATTTCAAATTCCCCGCTCATACCAGATACGATGGTTTCCACTTTCAGCAAGGTGGTTTGGGAAGGATTGAAAGTTAATTTCCCTCCGTTGCTGATACGAATCCATTCGAATTCGGAGGCCAGCTGGGAATTAATGGTTACCGTTATCCCATTTGGGATAACAATCTTTGCATTTTCTCCGGGAAAGGTTTCTCCCCAGGTTGCCGCCGTTTCCCAGTCTCCACTGCTCGTAGCAGTATGGGTAGCTTCATTGACTGGTACCAGGTCAAGGACGTTTTGCATGGATTGTGCCTTTACAGAGGCACTGGCAAAAAAGAATAATAGGATGAAAGTTAAATAGGGTATATGTTTCATTGCTTTTTCTCTTTAATTGAGCGGGTTTATGTTATCTGTATACATAGCAGCACAGATACGATATACCCTACCACATCCTGTTATTTTTATTACCCTTTCCCTTCTCTCAGTCTCGCATACATGAAGCGCAGCGCAGGCTGACGAATCACCCGCGAATAATTGTTGCTCGATTGCTCCGAACTCAGCTCTTAGCACACCAAAAAGTATCTTTAGCATACTACTTGAAAAGACGTTAGTGATGTTCATTTACACAGTTCTTTTTCTTCTTAAAAAAGCTAAAGAGAAGATCATCCCCAGTAGCATCTGATATTAGAATTGTCGCTTGAAAAGCTATCGGAGGAATCACCTCCGGCAGCGTGTCATGGTATTTATGTCGAGGACTAATAAATATTTCTGAAATCGTCATCGGGATTGCCACAGTAAACCTATCTGCCGTATAAAGTTTTGAAAGGTGGGCCTCGTTAGCTCCCTCATAATGACTGACTGTTGATTGATCATTTATTTAATCAGGGTTAATCGTTTAGTGAGTATGGTTCCTCCGACTTGCAACCGGTACAGGTACACCCCTGAGGTGGGGTCTCTGGCATCAAACCGAACACTGTGATTGCCGGCTTGCTGCTGCTCATTATCCAGGTGGGTAGCAGTAGCTACTTGATAGGGGTCGGCCTGGGTACCGGTGCCCCCGGCAAATTGCCGGGCTTGAAGAAGGTCCGGCTGAAGGCTTGCGGCCAAAATAAGTACCAATACAGTACTACGTAGAAAAGTAATGGTAGAGTTCATAGTTTCGGGGGTATAAATGAGGGTTTTAATGGTTAGATACTTAGGGTTTAATTCCCCGGTATTGAATCGTTTTTGTCTTTATTCTTGTCTCTCAACTTTTTGAGAGCATACGCTCCGCCGGCAGCAGCTAACAATCCCAAGCCTCCGTCAATGGGAGCCTGAGCGGGATCGCTGGGTAATACAGGCTGAGCAAATGCCAGTTCTGTTACCAACACTGCTATCGCAAAAAGAGGAAAGAATAGTTTTGTTTTCATGATGCCTGAGATTTGAATTATTTGGCTATTGTCTGAAAAGGCTCCGGGGCGTTCATTCCCGGGAACATGTCGAGTTAGTTTTTGAGGAATGATTGTACAGGGTCAGTTCGATATCAGTGGTATGCCGGAAATGAGCAGAGGTAAAATTACGCGCATTATCCAGGTGGGTAGCAGTGGCAATTTGATAGGGACTGGACTGGGTGCCGATGCCCCCGGCAAATTGTTGAGCGTAAAGAAGGTCAGGTGCCAGGCCTATGGCCAAAAGAAGTACCAGTACAGTGATACGTAAAAAAGTAGTGGTGAAATTCATAATAAATTATGTTTTGAAACGAAATTTTAACTGTGCATTGCCTTCAGTAATAGGTTGCAGGTTTGGATGAGAAATGGGGGAGTGACTAATGCAGAAATACCCTTGAATGCTGTAGTGCCCTGCAAAAGATTGTTTCCTTGCCATAACCCTTGACTCTAAGCTTTTAAACATATATTCCTTCTTAATTGAGATTGACCTGCACTTAACTGAATTGAATCAATTGCAATCTATTTAAATAGTCCTTTCCCCCGTTAATAGCAGAGTTTTATTCACTCCCACATTTTGTTCATTTATACTGACCGACTCTCACTTTTTACTCAGAGAGTTTTAACTTTTTACTCCGGCTTTGTTTTATCTCTCAAATTTTTCAACTTGTAAACGAAAGACAAATTTGTGTGCAGTATCGCAGTACTTGTGGCCTATCAAGGGTAAGAGTAGGTATCGTGACTTTTAATCATCTCCACAATAATAATCTACCTGGGTAGGGTAAAATTGAGTTGAAATGTTTTATGGATGAATTACTCATTTCATAAGAATTCAATGAATATTCGAATGAAGACGCTTGACAGACCTCACGATTCTTCTAAAAAAGCTATATCCATTAAAGCTTTACTTTTTAAATCCCTTGCATACTTTTTTTGCAGTTGCTTAATCATACTCGCCCGTAATGAGCATTCGCAGGGTCAACATGCATACAATGAAGGCACTATCTCTGATGATTACATTATAGACCAATGGACCGTTGAGGATGGGCTGCCTGTTAATTCCATTAATGATATCCTGCATTCCAGCGATGGTTACCTGTGGTTAGCCACCCATGACGGGCTGATCAGGTTTGACGGTATAGATTTCAAGCTATACACTTCTAATGAATACCCGGAGTTGAAAAGCAGCCGTATTCATTCTCTTGAGGAAGCGGCAGATGGAAGCATTCTTATTAAAACCGAAGGGGTTCATATATCCCGGATGAAGAGTGATTCCATTACCCACCTGTTAAGCCTTGATATAAGCATATCAGGGAACGGGCTTAGCTCTTTTCTTTATAAAGATGATCGTGGAAAGGTATGGCTTGGTGGCGATGATGGGTTATATGTGTATCATAAAAGCTCTTTCCAAAGAATGTTCCCCGAACTGGTGGATTTTCAAGTCCTCAACATATACCATGCCACAGATAGTGAAATTTGGTTTACCTCAGAGAGGGAAAGAAGCTTATTCCGGATTAAGGATAATACCCTGGAGAAAGTATTATCACGCGTACCCAAAAGCTTTGAATTTGGTTTCTTTGCTTTTGAAAACGAGTTCTGGATCAGTTCATCCCATGGGTTGTATCGGTTTTCAAATGAAAGACTGGATACAATGTATACAGAGTACAGCCCAAACCTCGCAGGAGTACGGGTACATTCAACATCAGAAATCTACCTTGCCGATGTTATTAGAGGATATGCTAAAATTAAGGATGGTGAAATTGTTCCATTAGTATATTCTTACGAGGTTGTTCTTGGGTTTTCAAATAGTAAAGTTATCAACGGATTTGTTTGGGATATGACTACAAATGGAATTTACAAGAATGATGAACCTATATTTGAAGACTCAAACCTGCGTTTTATTAATTTTCAAAACGATAAAGAGGGAAACATTTGGATTGGTACCAGACATAACGGCCTGTTCAGGTTGCGACCCAAACTGTTTAAAACATATAGTGAACAACAGGGACTCCCCAAAAAACAGGTATACACCCTTTTACAAAGCAGGGATTCCACCATCTGGGTCGGCACCTTCGGAGGAGGTATTGCTAAAATTACGGATGAGACGGTAGAAGCCGGGTACACAATTAAGATTAATGCAGAATCCTATAAAACCGACATGGGTTTTATGCAGTCTTTTGCTGAAACCGAAAACGGCACATTGCTACTATGTTCTATTGGAGCAGGTTTGCAATACCTGGATCAGACAACAAAAACCACTAAAGATTTTGGAGGAAATCCTGAGTTGACCTCCTACACTTGCTACAGCCTGTTCTATGATTCCAATGGTTATTTGTGGGTTGGTTTTGATCCATATGTTTCCAACGGCCTGGCAAGGTTTAAAAACGGAGAGTGGGAGCAAATCAGCGGCAGGGAAAATGTACCCTTAACCCTCGTACGAAATATCATGGAAACCCCTTCGGGTGAACTGTGGTTTGCAACCCTGGGACATGGACTCATCCGTTTCGATGGCACTCAATACTATCAATATGATGTATCTCACGGTCTTTCAAGCAATGTAGTTCGTG
>JAKSCW010000504.1 GCA_022360375.1 Balneolales bacterium | reverse complement strand
TTCCAACATCTTCTGCGGTGATATATCGACCACCTAAGCTATCTACAAACCGACCAAAAGCGCGGAACAAAGCTTCATTTTTATCGGTGTGAGGGTCGCCAATAATTACGGCTTTGCCCCCTCCCAGATTTAAGCCGGAAATTGCAGATTTATAAGTCATTCCGCGGGAAAGGCGAAGTACATCTTTCAGGGCTTCTTGTTCATTATTGTACATCCACATACGAGTTCCGCCAAGAGCGGGACCAAGGGTTGTATTATGAACAGCTATTATAGCTTTTAACCCGGTATCGGGGTTACTGCAAAATACTACTTGTTCATGACCCATCGAGTACATATCACCAAAGGCAGGAAATTCTTCTGAATTAAAAGTGGTTTTAGTTCGTTCTTTAGATGTGGTTTCAATCATGGAAAAGAATTTTTATTGTGGCCTGGAACCGCTTCCAAGCTCTCGTTTTATTGGGTGAAAAACTAGTTAAAAGTTGTAGTACCGATCAACGCAAAATACAAATATCCAAACATAGTTATTGAGGTAAGTACCTCAAAAAAAGAAGGTTTTAACATGAAAGTTTGCATCAAAAGTGTATTTTAAGAACTAGAAAAATGCCAGATTGGTATGGTGTTTCGGTTTGATCGCCGGATAACCTTTTATGTATAAAAGTAAAAATAAAGGTAAAGTAAATAATGTCATTCCGCTGGGTGTACTCGCAGCCGGAACAAGAAGATGTTGTGTCTGTTTTGCAGCGATCTCTTGGAGTTCCGGGAGTTATAGCACAATTGTTGGCTATCCGTGACATAAAAACGTATGATAATGCAAAGACATTTTTCCGACCAGCCATAGATCTCTTATATGATCCCTTCTTAATGAAGGACATGGATGAAGGTGCAGAACGCCTTGCATTAGCAATTCGCAGGAGCGAAAAAGTGGTAGTTTATGGCGACTACGATGTCGACGGAACTACGGCAACCGCTTGTTTATATACGTTTCTTACGGAGTTTGGGGTTAATGCCGACTATTATATTCCTCATCGTTTTAAGGAAGGATATGGCATTAATCCCGAGGGAATTCACTATGCTGAAAGTATAGGAGCCAATCTCATCGTTTCGGTAGATTGTGGGATCACTGCCATCGAGGAAGCGCAGACGATCAAAGAGAAAGGAATGGATTTGATCATTTGTGACCATCATACAGTTGGGGACGAAATTCCGGATGCAGTAGCAGTTCTTGATCCCAAACGCCTGGATTGTACCTACCCGTTTGATGGGCTCTCCGGGGCAGGAGTAGGGTTTAAGCTCATCCAGGGAACGCTAAGGAAACTTGGTTTGCCCGATTCAATCGCGTATAAATTCCTGGATCTGATTTCGATTTCTATTGCCTCTGATATAGTTCCGATAATAGACGAGAACCGTATTCTGATGAAAGCAGGGCTTCAGATGCTTCAAAATAATCCACGGGTAGGGATTAAGGCACTGATGGAATTGATCAAAATGCCGGTTCAGGAAATTACAACTTCGAAAATTGTATTCTCCATCGGTCCAAGAATCAATGCGGCAGGAAGAATGGGAGACGCAACAACGGCGGTAAAACTGATGATAGCAGATACCTATACAGAAGCCAAGTCTCTTGCTCTTGAGTTGGAATCCATCAATTTGAAACGGCGTGATAAAGATTCCAAAACCATGGAAGAGGCGTTAACTCTTATCGATGAGGAGCTGGATATCGACGAAGTTTCAGCCCTGGTGCTTTATAACGCCGACTGGCATTTAGGGGTAATCGGGATAGTTGCGTCACGATTAGTGGATATGTTTCATCGCCCGGCTATTATGCTCAGCAATGTAGATGGCAAAATCAAAGGTTCGGCCCGAAGTATTCGCGGATTTAACATTTATGAAGCAATGAGAGAATGTGATGACTTGCTGGAGCAATTTGGTGGGCATGAATTTGCTGCCGGGCTTACACTGGAGGAGAAGAATTTATCCGAATTCAGAAGGCGGATAAATCAACTGGCATTAAATGGTCTTTCCGGATCAAGATTCGAGCCCGAACTGATGATCGATGCGAAAATCGATTTCAATGAAATAGACATGAAATTCTGGAAACTTCTCGGGCAATTCAAACCGTTTGGCCCGTCGAATCTTCGCCCGGTTTTTGTAAGTGAAAAGGTCCAGGCTACCGGGGTTCCGACCGTAGTTGGTAATGGACACCTGAAAATGAAAGTCCGCCAAAATGGTTCCGGTGTTTTTGATGCTATCGGATTTAATATGCACGAGTATTTGCCGGCAGTGCGTGATGGAAATCCATTCGATATAGCGTATGTGATTGAAGAAAATTTATGGAATGGAAGGCGAACTCTTCAAATGCGTTTAAAAGATATTCATTTGTCCTGATTGTTCAGCTTTATATTGTTTCTGGAAAAGAAAGAGGTTATCTTTGGCGTCTTTCCCAAAAGGGACTGTAGCTCAGTTGGTAGAGCAACGGACTGAAAATCCGTGTGTCGGCGGTTCAATTCCGCCCGGTCCCAC
>JAKSCW010000160.1 GCA_022360375.1 Balneolales bacterium | reverse complement strand
TTCGCCAAAATTCCCCCTCACTCCGACGGAGACCATCGGAGCGAGGGGGAATACTAAACCTTCCTCTGGTTCCAATGCTGTGCGTTGGAACCGGTCGGGTCCACTCCAACGAAGGCCATCGGAGTGAGGGGAAATACTAAACCTTGCTCTGGTTCCAATGCTCCGCGTTGGAACCGGTCCGGTCCACTCCGACGGAGACCATCGGAGTGAGGGGGAATAGAAAGATTAAACCTTTGCTAAAAGTTCATTCAGGGTTTTGCTGGGGCGCATGGCAATATCCACCAAGGCGGCTTCCGGGCGGTAGTAGCCCTGAATTTCAACGGGATTTCCCTGCACACCAATTAGTTCTTCATTGATGGCATCTTCATTTGCATGCATCGCTTCGAATACCGCTGCGAATCGTTTTGCAAGAGCAGTATCTTTGGTTTGAGCAGCTAATGCTTCTGCCCAATACATAGCCAGGTAAAAGTGGGAACCGCGGTTATCAATATGGCCAAGTTTACGGGCAGGAGATTTGTTCTCATCCAACAACTTGGTTGTGGCATCATCTAATGTCTCACCTAGTATTTTAGCAACGTCGTTATTAAAAGTTTTACCAAGGTGTTCCAGCGATACCGCTAAAGCCAGAAATTCACCCAAAGAATCCCAGCGAAGGTAGTTTTCTTTAACAAACTGCTGAACGTGCTTGGGGGCAGATCCACCGGCGCCGGTTTCAAATAAACCGCCACCATTCATCAATGGAACAATGGAAAGCATTTTTGCGGAAGTTCCGAGTTCCAGGATAGGGAAGAGGTCGGTAAGGTAATCGCGAAGTACGTTTCCGGTTACAGAAATAGTGTCTTCTCCGTTTTTCATTCTCTCAAGAGAAAATTGGGTAGCATCAACCGGGCTCATGATATGAATTTCCAGGCCTTCAGTATTATGATTGGGCAGGTGCTGGTTCACTTTTTTGATTAGTTCGGCGTCGTGGGCACGTGTGTTATCTAACCAGAACACCGCAGGAGAACCCGTATCGCGTGCACGGTTTACGGCCAGTTTCACCCAATCCTGTATTGGGGCATCTTTTACCTGGCAGGCTCTCCAGATGTCGCCTTTTTCTACAGTGTGTTCAATTAATACCTCGGTTTCAGCAGAAACAATGCGAATCGTGCCATTTGCGGCCATTTCGAAGGTTTTATCGTGGGAGCCATATTCTTCCGCTTTCTGCGCCATCAAACCCACATTGGGAACAGAGCCCATGGTGGTTGGGTCGAACGCTCCATGTTCTTTACAAAAATCAATAACGGTTTGATATACCCCTGCGTAGCTGCTGTCCGGGATTACCGCTTTGGTATCCTGGGTTTCATCATTTTTATTCCACATACAGCCGGAGGTGCGAATCATAGCAGGCATCGAAGCATCAATAATAACATCGCTTGGCACGTGCAAATTGGTAATGCCTTTGTAGGAATTTACCATGGCCAGGTCCGGTCCGTTTTCGTATGCGGCGTTGATATCCGCTATAATTTCAGATTTTTTGTGATTCGGAAGTTCTTCAATCTTTGCAATCAAATCCCCCAATCCATTGTTAGCATCCACACCCAGCCTGGTAATGGTTTCTGCATGTTTTTCGAATACATCTTTGAAAAACACTTTCACGCCATGGCCGAAAATTATCGGGTCAGAAACTTTCATCATAGTTGCTTTCATATGCAACGAGAAGAGAATGCCTTGTGCTTTCGCATCGGCAACCTGTTCGCTTAAGAAACTAACCAGGGCATTTTTGCTCATGAAAGTAGCATCCAATACTTCCCCGGCTTGTAAAGGAACTTCTTCTTTTAATACAGTAATGGTTCCATCTTCAGCCACATGTTCAATTCGGGCGTTAGTGGCATTTTTCAACGTGGTAGACTTCTCGTTCGAACGGAAGTCGTTTTTACCCATAGTTGCCACATGAGATTTAGAATCGCTGCTCCATGCACCCATTGAATGTGGGTTTTTGCGGGCATATTCTTTTACAGCTTTCGGAGCCCGCCGGTCTGAGTTTCCTTCCCGGAGAACAGGATTTACGGCACTGCCTTTTATTCGGTCATAACGGGCTTTAACCTCTTTTTCAATCGGAGTAGAAGGTTCTTCCGGGTAATCGGGCAATGCATAGCCTTTTTCCTGGAGTTCTTTAATAGTAGCCACTAACTGTGGGATAGAGGCACTGATATTTGGAAGCTTAATGATATTTGCCTCAGGCGTTTTGGCAAGTTCACCCAATTCAGCAAGAGCATCACCTATTTGCTGTTCCTCAGTTAAATAATCCGGGAAATTCGCAATAACACGCCCCGATAAAGAAATATCCCTGATTTCCACAGTTACGCCTGCAGCTTTAGAAAATGCCTCAATAACAGGGAGGAAAGAATGCGTAGCGAGTGCTGGAGCTTCGTCAGTATAGGTATAAATGATTTTTGCTTTATCGGATGCCATGTAATGATTCGAAATTAGGTTGACTATTTAAGGGCGGGAAAATAGGAAGAAATTGATGCAATCGTGATGGGTTTACGGTTTTTTTATAAATGGAATGTTTAAAGTAATCTTCAAGATCTTTCTTTAGTCCGTCATTCCCGCGTAGGCGGGAATCCAGACAAAAAACAACGGTGAGTATTAAGTAAATCCAGATCCCTGCTTACGCAGGAATGATTTTTCAATTTAGTGCTTAAGATTTAATCAGAGACACAATCACTCGTTCTCTGATACTTTTGAATGGTCAAAAGTATCAAAAGCCGGATATTTTTAATTCAGCCTCTGAAACTCGTCGGGATAAAGAGGGGTGGAATAAAGCGTTAAGAAAAGTCTGGGTTTTCCAGAGTTTTTAGCGTAATGGACCGAGCGCCGTAAGAGTTTCATAGCTGAGAGTTTTTGGTTCTTTTGTCGGTGCAAAAGAACAATAAACCGATCTTTGAGATCTCAGGTCAAGTCCGGGGTGAGAAACTAAGTTGGGACGGCAACCTGATTCACAGATTTCAATTCGACTTCATCTGTCCCAAACAGGGCTTATCGAAAACAAGGTTCGTTCATCCGCTAAAATACCTCATCGATCGAAAAATGGAACAAACAGCAGCGGGGTATGGCTAGCTTGGCATCAGAATAAACAAACAAAACGATGCTTAAACGAATTTTAGACATACTCATTTCCATCACCGCACTGCTGATCCTGTCGCCAGTTTTAGTGGCAGTAATAATTGCGATGAAGATCGAATCGAGAGGCCCGGTTTTTTACATATCCAAGCGGGTTGGCCAGCACTATAACATCTTCAACTTATACAAGTTCAGAACTATGTTTGTAAATGCTGACCAAAAGCTGGACGGATTAAAACACCTGAACCAGTACTCCAATGAAGTGGATACCTCCATGGATTCCTGTCATGATTGTAAAATTGGGGTTCCTTGCTCTACGTATCTGTTTCATGATGGGGAGCAGATTTGTGAGAATCTGTACATCAGGAGAAAGGCGAGACAGAAAGAAGAAGCGTTTGTGAAAATTGTGAATGATCCGCGCATTACAAAAGTAGGTCGTTTTCTCCGCAACACCAGTATTGATGAAATCCCGCAACTTATCAATGTGCTTAAGGGAGATATGAGTGTGGTTGGAAATCGTCCGCTTCCCCTGTACGAAGCGGAACAATTAACCAGAGACGAGGCTTCGCTCCGCTTTGAAGCACCAGCGGGGCTTACCGGGCTCTGGCAAGTTACTCAACGTGGAAAGCGTGAGATTACTCCCCGGGAGCGTATCCAGCTTGATAATGAATACGCAGCACATTACAGCGTGTTTTTCGATATCAAGATTATCCTAATGACTATTCCAGCCTTATTTCAGAGTGAAAATGTTTAAGAAAATTATCATATCAGCAACCGTATTACTTGGTTTGGTAACCGGGGCAAAGTCACAAGAGTTTGACTATTTCTATCACCGGATGATTGCCGATTCCCTGGCTTATTTGTCCCTTGGAAACACCCCGGTTATTCAGCAACAGGATTATGAACTGGCAATCAGAGAAGAAAAAATCGTAAGAGAAAAACTTGGATGGCTTTCCAGTTTCAAAATGGGAGTTCAGTTTCTTCAGGTGAGTAATGATTACGACGCTAATGTTACTAAAGTGGGAGTTCTTCCAACACTTGGGGTATCCCTCCAGGTCGATTTCGAACGCTTTTTCACTACCCCGTCCCGAATACGAAGCGCCCGCCATGAGTCGCAAATCATCAAACTGGAGAAACAACGGTTAATCCAGGTTCGCGAAAACCAGATAACCGGAATGTATTTCGACTATGTAATGCAAATTGAGAAAACCCAGGCTCGTTACAATACTCTTCAAACGGTGAAGGACCAGGCCAAATTAGTGGAAGAACAGTTTCGCGCAGGCGAAACCGATCTGGATACCTACCTGAATGCAGTGAATGCGATAGATAATGCGACGGAAGCATTTTATGAAACCAAGATTACCGCAGAAAAACTGTTAGCCGCTCTGGAAATCGAAATCGGGTTACAAATTGGAGAAATAAAATGAACTTAGTCATACAAATTATCCGACAAATTGGAAAAAAATGGTACTTGTGGACTATGATCCCTGTTCTTGCTGCTTCCGCGGTTTTTTACCTAACCGGGAAAAGCGGTAAGAAATACGAGAGCCAGGCTTCTTTGTATATCAATCTTCCTACCAACGAGGGGCTAAGTATTACCAACGAAGGATTTAAGCAGCACGAAATTGCTGCATACATCCAGGATTTGATCCTGCATACAGAATCAAGTAAGTCGATGGAATATGTTGCTCTTTCAATTTTGAAGGACTACCTGGAAGGAAAAAACGCGTTACTCAATGCTTCAGAAACCAGCTTTCCCTGGACAGATTCAGCGGCTGTAACAGATCGAATAGAATACTTATTCGCAGCAAACGAGATGATGGACGTGCGCCGGGAACTGGATGCCACAATGACCATTTTTTTGCGAGACCAGGGTTTAACGACTCAGTCAATCAGGAATTTATACCATCTATACCGCCAGGGTTCTTCCAACTATTTACGACTAAAGACTTCATCAGGAGATCCATTTATCTCAGCATACGTGGGAGAGTTAGTTATCGAGTCGATGTTCCGTTTAAACAAGGGTATTAATCGAGATAAAATTGAAGCTGATACCCGTTTATTTGAAAAACTAGTAGCCGAAGCAAAGCTGGAGCTTGATGTTAAAGTCGCAAAGCTGGAAGACTATAAAATCGAGAACAGTGTGATAAACCTTCCTGAACATACGAAGGCAATCGTAAACCAAATTGTTGAGATCGAAATTCAACGTGCACAATTAATTGAATTGGCAGCGTCGAAAGAACAGGGTATAGCCGAATTAAGAGAAAAAATTGGGCTGAACGAAGAATTGCCTTTGGATTTAAATAGCAATGAACGCTACATCGAGCTTAGAAACAGGATCCGGGAGTTTAGCTCTCAGCGTAACAATGAGAACCAGATTCGCAGGGATTTTACCCTGGCTGAAATTGAAGATACCCGCATCGAAATCCAGGAACTAATGGAAGAATACGTGGAAGATGTTCCTATCGATATTCGCAAAGCCCGCCAGGAACTTACCCAGCATTACCTGAACTACCAGGTTGACCTGGAAATGACCAAAGAGATGATTCCGCTGGTACAGGCAGAACTGGATCGGATTAATGAATACGCAAAGACATTTGCCCCGCTTGAATCAAACATCGGTACCTATGAGCGGGAGATTTACACCGCACAAGAAACATACCTCATCTTGGTGAACAAGTTGAATTTAGCCAAAACAGTTGCCCAGGGAACCGGGGTTAACGAACTGGTAGTAATTGACTCGCCAAGCGTGCCGTTGCTTCCTGTTCCTTCCAAAAGAAAAATCCTGATTTTAATGAGTGCAGTTCTCACCTTTATCATCATTGTGTTTTTAATTGCAGCTATTGAGTATTTAGACTCTGGTGTATGGTCAGCCCGGGATTTCGAGCACATATTTAAAGCAGAGCCATATGCAACGTTACCTAACCTGGGAGAAGCAGATAAAACGAATGATGAGTCGCTGTTCCACTACCTGAATGTACTCTTTGTTCAACAGGTAAAATCTGTAGCTATAAAAATTGACAGCTTTGCCGAGTCGAATGAAAAAGAAGTAGTGTTAATTTCGTCCCTGGATGGTGAGGGTAAGAAAGCATTGGCGCAATCGCTTCAGCAGGAAATGAATTACCTGGGTTACAATACGGCGGTTTACAGCTATAACCAGTTTGAAGAAAAGGAGACATTAGTTCCTTTCAGCATGGCAGGTGAGGAACCAAGAATCACCATACATGTACTTCCTGCAGCATCCATCATCACAAGTTGGCAAAAGTGGTTACGAACTGAGAATATTTTCTTGTGGATGTACCATGCCGGTCGTGCTCCGCTTCCTTCGGATCCAAAAGTTTTGGAGGCCCTGGAAGGCATGAATGCCATCACCATTTTAAATAAAGTATCCATCGATTATTTGGAAGATAGCGGGGTACACGTAACAAAAAACCGATCCTTTGCGAGGGTTTGGGTCAAGAGAATCCTGAATCTTCAGTTCAAAGCAAAAAACCTAGAGGTATCAAAATGATGTACTCAATTCTGGCCGGTATCGTCCTTTTTTATTCGTTGTATATGTTTTTAACCGTACTTATTGGATTGTTCTACAAGGTGCCGGCATTTAACACAGAACAAAGTGAAATCAACAATCACAGGTTGCTGGTATTCTACCCGGTGTATAAGCCAGGTAAAAAAGTAATCGAAACAATTGCTGAACAAAAAAAAGAACTCACCGGGTTGGATTCGCAGGTATATGTGCTTTCACAGGAAGCTGAACCAGCTATGAATGCCCAACTGGAAAAAGTTGCTGATTACCTGGACCAACAAAGGTTTTCGCACTTAAAAGGAAACTCATACCACCATGCCCTGGAGTTTGCTGTAAACAGAATCAACGGGTTCGATAATTTTGATTCTGTATTACTTCTCGATCCTGATAACATCATCGACGGATACTCAATTCGCAGACTTATTGCTTCACGGATACAAGGTAACCATGTTGCTTTGAGCAGAAGAAGGTCATACCGTCAAAATACTTCAACCTCTTTATTCGACGGGCTTTCAGAAAGACTGAATGACTATATGTTCCGCAGAGCGAAAAAAATGCTTGGGTTTATTCCTGAATTAAGTGGCAGCGGCATGGTGATGGATACCTCACTTTTTACAAGTGCTGTTAAACGGCTGGATAAAAAAGCCCCTGGAATGGACAAACAACTACTAATCAATATGATGTTTGAGTGTGAAAGCTTGAGCATCTCTTACGACGAAAAAGCCATTGTAATGGACGAAAAAACCGAAGAAGATTCCCAATTTGGTCGCCAACGCTTACGATGGTTTGGAAACCAATATTACAACGCGAAGAAATTTGGTTTAAAGCTGCTAACCAGCTCAAATTCAGCCCATATAGATTACGGCATTACCTTATGGAGGCTACCCCGTTCATTTCAGGTAATTGGAACAATGGTGTTGTTTCCACTTGATACATTGGCCTTCTTTTTGGGCTGGATTGCATTTCCTGTAATTGGATTATCAGCACTGCTTTCATCTGCTGCAATATTTTTGTTTCTTTGCAAAGAAGGGGTAGTAAAGGAAGTGTTAAAGACAGCAATTCCAGTAATTAAGACCGCCTTAAAAAATGGATGGCTTGCAAGCAGGAGCATCCAAAAGAAGAACGAAGGGGTATTTATCCACACCAGAAATAAGTAATGCGGCCATTCATTGAAATAAAAAATG
>JAKSCW010000202.1 GCA_022360375.1 Balneolales bacterium | reverse complement strand
CCCAAAAACGGCCTCAAAATGTGTTCCTGTAATATCATAACGTATGTTCCTTGCTTGTACAGCGCCTGAATCCAATCCTACTAAAATTCTCTTAAAAATCTCTCTTTCCTCACCAATTTCCCCCATTTTTGCAACTCTGGGATCATCAGCATTCAGAATTGCTACCCCACCTTCACTCAAATTATCTACAATGGCTCCTTTTTCACGGGCAATTACATCTTGTGTTCCAAACGTTTCCAGGTGTGCCACACCTACATTAGTAACAACTGAAATGTCTGGTTTAGCAATATCGCATAACTCCTGGATGTTTCCCGGATACCTGGCACCCATTTCCAGTACTAAAATCTGGTGATGGGATTGCAAGTCATTATTGATCACCTTGGTAATTCCCATTGGGGTGTTGAAACTTCCCGGGGTATAGCACACAGAAAACCTCTCCTTCAACAAATCCCTGATCATAAACTTGGTACTGGTTTTTCCGTAGCTCCCGGTAATTGCTATCACTTTCAGGTGGGGCATAGAAGCCAGTTTTGCCCTGGCCTGCTTCTTATAGCCTTCTTGAACATATCTTTCAATGGGGCGGGTTAATCGGCTTGCCCAAAGAATGGTAAAGGGGATGATGATGGCTCCCAGAACCCATCCAAAAATAAGTAGAACCACATCAAATGAAAGCAGACCCGGATTATATGTTGGAGGGGAAATCCATAGAAAAGGAACAAGTCCCGTGTAAGCCCATATCAAAAAGAATACCGGCAAGAACAAATTGAAGATTAATGCCGGAATCATTAACCGCTTTACCCTGGGTGTAAAAACCAATGGTTTTTTAACTTTTTCGGCCTTATAACGCTTAACCGGGCCAAACCAAAAGAAAGCCCAGCCAAATAACGCAATGGAAATGGATGTATTTGTCAACTCTACATCTACCCATTCTAATCCAATCACCAAGCCGAACAACAGAATGTTGAAGAGAGCAAGGTCGCCAGGTATCACTTTTTGCTCCCAATGACTTCTAAGCCATTTCCAGTATTCATTGTGTTTGTAGCCTACTTGTTGAAACACATGAACAAAAAAACGAAAACGGTACCAGCAATAGCGCGCAAGAATCAATGAAAATAGAATGGCCAGAGCATCAATGAAAATGTAGTACAAAGAGGTATGTTAGTTTATTATAATGATTGTTTTATCCGGAGATCAGCATTCGAATTTATTGGCAAGGGGTAGTATATTCTTGCCCAATAAATGCTAGTATCAGATTGAAGTAAAATATATGAAATTAATTATCCCAATGGCGGGTCGGGGAACCCGCGTTCGGCCTCATTCACATACCGTTCCTAAACCATTATTGCCCGTAGCAGGAACGATGATTATCGAACGATTGGTCGAGACATTCATTAAGACCCTGGATAGAGAGATTACCGAAATTGTATACATTCTGGGCCCCGACTTCGGTACACCGATAAAAGATACACTTACTAAAATGAGCAACCGGCATAATGCCAAAACAGTGTTCCGGGTACAGGAAGTAGCATTGGGAACAGCACATGCAGTAGCTTGTGCTAACGATGACTTAGATGGGGAAGTTATTGTTGCCTTTGCAGATACCTTGTTTGATAGTGCTGAAAAATTCAACCTGGAAGACGCCGACAGTGTTATATGGTTGAAGAGCGTTGAAGATCCTTCTCGTTTTGGAGTGGCCGTTCATGAGGGGGATACCATCACAGGATTTGTTGAAAAACCACAAGAATTTATCTCTGATCTGGCCATTATCGGTGTTTATTATTTTAAGGATGGTGCTGAATTAAAACGCCAGGTTAACCGGGTTATGGATGAAGACATTAAAGGACCCGGCGGAGAATATTTCCTGACGGAAGCCTTAGACAATATGATTAATGAAGGAAAAGTGTTTAAAACTGCCACTGTTGATGAGTGGCTTGATTGTGGAACACTTCCAGCCTGGTTAGATACCACAGGTGAAATTCTGGTCAAAGAAAATCATTCCTTCGATGCTTCTGCCTATCCGAATTCCAAGATTATTCCACCGGTATTCATAGCAGAAGAAGTGACCATAGAAGGAAGTACCATCGGACCTAAGGTAAGTATTGAAGCTGGGGCTACAATTAAAAATTCCACGATCTCAAATACTATTATTCGTGAAAAGGCTTCCATCGAAAATACGACCACTTCCGGCTCCACCATTGGGGCAAACACCAATCTCAGGAATGTAACCGGTAAGGTAGATGTTGGAGATCATTCAAACTTATTGATTGACTAAAACTTATACTCTTTATGATTGCATTAGTAACCGGTGCTTACCGTGGCCTGGGATTAGAGACCGTAAAACAATTAGCTGAAATGAACTACACCGTAGTTTTAACCGGAAGAAAAGATTCCGTTGGGCTTGAGGTAACTCATTCATTGAATGCTCAAAACCTGGATGTTCATTATCACCATTTAGATGTGAACAGTGACGAAAGTATTCAGCAATTGGCAGAGTTTATGCAACGGAAATTTGGGGTATTGGATGTGCTAGTAAATAATGCTGCTGTCCATTACGATATGGGTAATAACGTTGCAGAACCTAGTTGGACCATCGTTAATGAAGCGGTTTCCACAAATTTTATTGCTCCCTGGAAGTTGACTTCTGCGCTCCTTCCGTTACTTAAAAAGAGTAGCCATGCACGAATTGTAAATGTATCAAGCGGGGCAGGTTCGCTACAGGATGTTACCCCGGGAACACCGGCTTACTCAACAACAAAAGCGGCACTGAATATGCTCACCATCCAATTCGCCGGAGCGTTAAAAGCGCATGGAATCAAAGTTAATGCTGTATGTCCGGGATGGGTAAGAACCGATATGGGAGGACAAGCCGCACCAAGAAGTGTTCAGGAAGGAGCAAAAGGAATTGTTTGGGCTGCTACTTTACCCGATAATGGCCCAACAGGTGGATTTTTCCGCGATGGAAAACCTATACACTGGTGATCACTTCACTACCGTAATCACGCCCTGGAAGTTGGCAATTACGTAATTGCTGATTCCACCTGGTGTATCTTCATTAACGTCCCACTTAAAATCAGCGCCGCCTATAAGAATGTGATCGCAACCAAGTTCATGCGCGGTTTTTATAATAGTGTCTCCCGGGGCTCCAATGCGAACCTCCAGGTTTGGTTCAACAATCTTTTGTCCTTCTTCTTCAAAAAGAAACTTTGCCATTTCAACGATACCCAATGCTACATCTTCCTGTTCTTTGGAACTGGCAACCACCAAAATGGTAACCTCTGGTTTTACTTTGAGTTCTGCACTTAATAATCCAGCATGTTTTACTGCCTCACTTGCGTACTTGCTGCCATTTGTAGCAATCAGCCATTTTGTAGGAAAGCTCATAATCAGTTTATTATTTGTATAATTTTACCACTTCTTCCACTGCTTTTAAAATACAATTTCAAATCTGGCGCTGAAAGCCATTCATTTCATTCCTATCTTTGGAGTTATGGATTTCATTCATCACATACCAGACACTCACCTCAGCGTATTTCGCACCATTTCTGAAGTTGCTTCTTCTATCGGACAACCGGTGTATGTGGTGGGCGGGTACGTACGTGATTATTACCTCGATCGCTTGAAAGAAGAACCCGACATCGATTTTGTTACACTTGGTTCGGGAATAAAGCTGGCAGAAAAGGTACACCAGGAGTTGAAAGGGTCTCATCTTTCCGTGTTCAAGCAATTCGGAACAGCTCAGATCAAATTCAATGAATTAGAGCTTGAGTTTGTTGGGGCACGAAAAGAAAGCTATCGCAGGAATTCCCGAAAACCGATCGTGGAAAATGGAACGTTAAAAGATGACCAGGAGCGTCGTGATTTGACGATTAATGCCCTTTCCTGGTCCCTTAATAAGGAAAATCTTGGAGTGCTGAACGATCCCTTCGGTGGAATGAAAGATTTAAAAGACCGGGTGATCCGAACTCCGATCAATCCTGAAAACACCTTCGACGACGACCCGCTTCGGATGATGCGTGCAATCCGTTTTGCTACTCAACTGGATTTTGAAATTGATAAAGAAACCTTCTCTGCCATCCGGAAAATGGCCTCCAGAATCCAAATCATCTCCAAGGAACGCATCCTCGAAGAACTGAACAAAATTATTTTAGCGGCAAAACCCTCTATTGGATTTGGATTGTTAATGAAATCGGGTTTACTGAAGGAATTTTTTCCTGAAATGCACCATCTGCAAGGTGTTAAGGAAGTAGATGGTCATCGCCATAAAGACAATTTTTGGCATACCCTGGAAGTGCTCGATAACGTAGCAATAGTGAGTAACAATCTATGGCTTCGCTGGGCTGCCATTCTGCACGATATTGCCAAACCCCCTACCCAACGAT
>JAKSCW010000452.1 GCA_022360375.1 Balneolales bacterium | reverse complement strand
CTTCCTTTGTTGCCCATCTACCGGATGGTTCCATGGCTTCTGACGTAGTAACCTGTGTGCCACGGTTGGTCATTGTCCCGATCATCATGGCATCTCCCATTGAAAAATCGATGGACATATCAGGAGTGGTACTGGCTACGGTTCCCATTCCCATACCAAAGAACGCTTCTTCGGAAACGAGTATATGCTCTAAGCAATTGGCTACAGACCACCCGCCATCTTCAGGAATATAATTCCAAGCTTCATCAGAAAGTTCGCTTACAGTAGCAATAACATCCTGCTGGGTTGCCTGAAGGTATTTGATGGCGAATGCTCGTTCACCTTCTGTTAGCTGGGCGAAAGCACTAACAGTAAAAAGACTGATTATTAGTAGTGAGAGTAGTTTTTTCATAGGTCCCCCAATTTGTTTTAATGGTAGTATAACAGTGTAACATTTTGAAAGGAATGATGGGGACATGTTTTTTGCAAACAAAAAAAGAGGCGCTATAAAGCGCCTCCACCTACAATTAGCTCAACGTTTATTTTAATTTATCGGCTAGGATACCACACGTACTCCCCAGATTTGTTGATGTATCCATATAGCTCTTCAATTTCTGATTCTTCATTAAATGTATATATAGTAACTCTGGCTAAACCATTGCTAAAAGCCTCTACTTCATCGAATTGAGGACTTACAATTTGAGCTCCGCTCTTATTAATGAAGGTCCATTTTCCATTTACCAATACAGGTGCCAACCCTTCAGAAAAAGATCTCACTTCATCAAATTGTTCTGCAATTGTGAAATTCCCTTCCTTGTCAATAAACCCAAATTGATTGCTGGACACCCGCGCTGGAGCGAGTCCGTTATTAAATTTTCCTGCGCTTATAAATTGAGGAGATATCACGATTTCTCCATTTCTGTTTATATATCCCCAGCGGTCGCTAACTAAAACGGCGGCAACATCTTCAGAAAATGAAAGTGCTTCTGAATATTGAAATTCGATTACCGTATTGCCGGCATCATCGATGTATCCAAACAGGTTATCATCGAGCACGAGAGCCCGCTTGTTATAGAATAAATTGTCTTCGGTGTAATCCATGTCTTCCGGGTAGTTGATAGCGTCCAACGGATCTCCATTTTCATCGATGTAATAGTATTCACTGAAATCGATAGAACGAACAAAAGCACGATTATCCGAGAATGAATGTGCTTCCCGCAGGCGAGGATTTATCACGAAATTTCCATCTTTATTAATGTATCCCCATCTGCCCTCTATTTGTACAGCTGCTTTGCCTTCACTGAAAGACTGTATGTTCTGGAAATAGGAATCAATAACAAATTCTCCATTTGCATTCATATACTTCCACCCCCATTCATGGCGAACAGCTGCCAATCCATTCGAAAAGGGGGAGGCAGATTGAAGAATAGGCTCTATTACCATCGCTCCTTGCTTGTTGATATAGCCCCATTCGCCATCAAGAAGTACGGGGTACAATTCTATATCATTGGAAGAATCATCATCACCGGTAATACTGTCTGCTACATTGCAATTTGTTCCGATGAACAGAATAAGTATTAAGAGAAAAAAATTATGTTTCATCGTATTCATCATCGTGTTGGATACCAAATGTATTCACCTTTTTTGTTGATATATCCATATCGGATATTCTCCTCTTCACCTACTTGAACCCTGGCTATTCCATTGTTGAAGTTTTCAGCATAGTCGAAAGATTCATTAATCATGATGGTGCCATTATTCCTGGAAATGAAATACCAGTTATTATTGAAGCGGACGGCTGCTGCATCTTCTTCAAAAGGGCGTACTTCAGCAAATTGGTAAGGAATAATCAGCTCCCCATTTTTGTCTATAAAACCGATATAGTCATCATTTTCGATTACCCATCCCAAACCTTGGGAAAAGGGGCCTGCCTGCGCAAAACCTGGAGTAATAATGGGAGTTCCGAATTGGTCAATATATCCCCAGCCTTCTGTGGTTTGGATAGGGGCAAGTCCATCTGAAAACTCACCCGCAGCAGCAAGCTGAAAACCAGGATTAATCTCAACAGTTCCGGAAGTGTTTATGTATACCCAGCCTTCAAAAGTTTCGACCGCGGCAAGTCCGTCTGAGAAAGGCTGGGCGTCGCTGAATTGAAGCGATACTGTGAGTTCGCCCGATGTGGAAATATATCCCCACAATGCATCTGAACGAACGGGAGCCAATCCTTCAGAAAAAGCCCCTGCGAATTCATATTCCGGTTGCACAGCAAAATCGCCAGATTCATTGATGAAGCCATATAATCCCCCGGGAAGTTGAGCCGGGGCCAACCCTGACTTAAAATCTCCCGCTACGCGGAAATTTGTAGGAATGGCCAACGCCTCGGTCTCCAGGGAGATATACCCCCATTCTGTGCCAATACGTACTGCGGCAAATCCGTCCGAAAATTCCCGGGCCTCGTCATATTCCGGTTGAATAACTACTGATCCTGAATTATTGATGTAACCCCATTCCCCGTTTAATAAAACAGGGTGCAGAGTAGTTATCTCATCTTCGTCATCTTCTCCGGTTATCCCGTCAACTATGTTACAGTTGCTAAATAAGAGTAAACTTATAAGCGAAATGACGAGCGCAATAATTTGAAGTCGTTTATTCATGATGTTTACTTAAGTAGCGTCATTTTTCGTGAAGTGGAGCCAAAAGGTGTATCTAACCTGTAAATGTAGGTTCCGCTTGCGAGGTTCCTGGCATCGAATGCAATAGTGTGTTCACCAGCCCGTAAGGTTCGGTCAGTGAGTACTTCAATCAAGCTGCCCTTAATATCATACACGCTCACTTTTACTGCACCTGCATCAGGAAGCACAAATGAAATATTTGTACTTGGATTGAATGGGTTAGGATAGTTTTGGTGAAGTGTAAAAGAAATTGGTGCACTGCCAGGTTCGTTGGATGTAGCGAGCGCATTCACAAAACCTAAATCTTCAAACTCACCCTGCAAAACGGTTTCAGTATCGTCAATTTCCAGGCCGAACCAGCTGGTCAAAATGGAGGAGTAAATGCTTCGATAATCCATTTCATAAACCGGATCCCCTGAATTGTCCAAATCGATCAAGTTGGCATGTTCACCATAAATTCCACCGTTAACAGGTCCAAACACCATAACAGGGGCCGAGGAACCATGATCCGTTCCTTGCGAAGAGTTTTCATCTAAGGTTCGGCCAAATTCAGAGAAGGTCATGGTTAGCACTCTGTCTTGAAGACCATCTGCTTCTAAATCAGCATATAGTGCCTGAACAGAGTTAGCGATATCAGCCAAAAGATTCGCATGACCGCCCTCAATACCTCCTTGGTTATTGTGGGTGTCAAAACCACCCCTGGAAACTAAAAACACTTTAGTTGGGAGGCCCCCACGTACTAGCCGGGCAACAACCGATAAACTTCTTGCAAGTCCTGAATCCGGATACTCACTGAGATTAGTAGAATTATCAGCAGCATTCTGAATAGATTCCAGATAGCGAAATGAGGAGTTGGCCACTTTTCTGGCAAACGAAAGTGAGCGGCCAAATTCGTTAGCCGGAACATCTTCTTCACTGTAAAACCCGCCTTGTTCAAGGAATTGAGCAAATTGACTTGCTCCACCAAAGGTAACTCCCAGGTTCCCAAATTCACTTTGGAAAAGAGTAGCTGAACCACCAATACGTACCCCAAGCGGATACTCGGGAGGATTGGCAATGTAATCGGGATTGTCTTCCAGCAAATACCGTCCTGCCCAGCCGGTTCCCACATTCATGTTCGAAGAACTTCCTGAAGTCCAGATGTCGGTGGCACGGGCATGACTTCTGTTAGGGTCTTCATACCCCACATTATTGAAAACCGCCATGTTTCCATTTCCCCAAAGCGGTTCTAACGATGCCATCGCCGGATGAATACCAATCTCATCATTCAACTGGATGGACTGTTCTTTTGTAATGGCAATGGTAGGACGCTTCTGGTAATACACATCATTTTCGAAAGGGATGACGGTGTTCAAGCCATCATTTCCCCCACTTAGTTGTATAAGAATCAAAATCCGGTCGTTTTCTGCGGCCGATAATCGATTTAAGAATTTCGTTCGCGCCATTGCATTCACAGGAATCCCACCGAGCATAAGCCCGGATCCTAAAGCTCCGATTCCAAGAGTACTCAGAAAGCTTCTCCTTGTCCAGCTTTGGTGGTCTTGTGTGTGTGCTTCGCCATGCTCAAGGCTTGCTCCATGGCGGTTTTTTGTTGGCTTGTGGTTATGATGATTACACATAAAATACTCTCTTAAATTAGTTGGTAAGCTGGAAGTTGAATGAGATAGGAAATGTACTGCCGAAGAGCTTCAGCGAAGTAATCTTCGTAATACAAATTTCCGTCGTTATCGGTATTTGCTGTCCATTCGTACCATGGTATTTCACCAAGTAAAATTTTGGTGAGGTTAATTTTGTATTCAGGGAATTCTGAATACCCAGGTACATATTCATTACCTTGATTGTTTATATTTCCCGGATGTAAATCGGGATTACCAGCGAAGTCCTCTTCAACTTCACGTATACCTACTTGATTTAAGGGTAGTGCAAGAATATGTTCGGCGATGTCTTCAGCTAAGCTGAATGGGTTTAGCGGATCAGATACTTTTCCAGCAATACGAATGGGGTCATAAACATCGCCATCATCATTGTTTCCATAAATAAGGTCTGAAATGATGCTCCAGCGGGCAGGCATCAGATTTGTATTCAGCCACGCGTAATGCCCCGGGGTTCCATCAGAATCCGGAGGATTATATCCACTCCATCCAAAAACAGTGTCAGGGCGAAGAAGTTCTTCATTTAACCCCTGCATTTCCACACGAATATATTCTTTGATATCGTCTGAAGGAATGATCTCAAATTGCCTGAAAAAACTGATGAATGATTCAATAGGGCTTTTAATCCGGCAGCCCATAAAGCGCTCATCATAAAAATGAGCACTTGAGAGCAGGTTTTTTAAAACGGCAGCCAAATCAAAATTTACGGAGATGCAATACTCGGCCATTGTTTGAACCACCGTTGCGTCAGGTTCTGCACTTACAAAAAACACATAGATTTTATTGCAAATAAACCATGCTGCTTCAGCTTCTCGTTGACTAAACACTAAATCAACTACACCATCCAGATCATAACTGGCGGTTTGGCCAAGAATGGTTTTTTCTCCGGAGTCAAAACGATCTTCATCAAAAAAGGAAGCAAGGTTTGCATCGTTTACCCTCCAGCCGGTAACGGCCCGGGCAACTTCTGCAACATCGTTTTCAGTGTAATTTGTATTTCCGTCTTTATCATTTGGTCCAAGGGCAAAGAGTTCTAACAATTCACGGGCAAAGTCCTCATTAGGTTGCCCCGCTTCATTATTATAGTTATTCAAATAATAGACCATGGCGGAATTCTTGCTTACTGACCGAACCAATTCCCTGAAATCTCCCAGTCCATCAGTTTGTAACAATTTCACATATTTGTACATGTGACTGGAGTAGCTATTCGGTGCTTTACCGGGCAGGTCATTCATATTTTGGTAGGAAACCGCAAAATGGTTACTCCAAAATAAAACCATACGCTCCAGGAATCCTCCATTATACATGTTATCCATCCTCTGGAATTGTACATCGTACATATCAAGTACATTACCGGAAGTGCCATTGGTATACCATGAAGGGTCATCTGGTAACACGGCATTCACAGCTTCATCAACCAGGGTTTCGGCTGCTTCTGTGGCAGATGCGAACGCCCTAACGCGGTTAAGGTCGCTAATTTTATTTCCAAAATGTGTTCTACGAACCAGATGAGATGCCTGAGCTTTTCCCCAATTGTCGGTATATGGCGTTAATCCCGTAGATTGTTTACGCTTTGCGAGTGGCGTTGAAGTCATAGTACTGCTTAGATTCTTGGCTTCTGTTATCGTCCTCTTTTAGGTTTCTAGTAAGAGGAAAGTTCCCGTAATGATGTTACATTAAGAAAAAAGACTGTGTGTTACCCTGGTACAACTATATTGCTAAGAAAGAGTTAAGAAAAAAATGGAGCTAATTAAAATCGGGTTCAAAGGAATTTTTAACAGTTTCGAAAACTGAAATTGGGTACTATTCTTCACATCACAGAGGCCAAATGAAAGACTATCCAATTGCAATCCGGTATCTTGTTAGGATTGCGCTCGTTTTTGCGATTGTAGCTGTTCTAAGTATCACCAAGCAACTGTTGGTGCCACTATCATTCAGTATATTCCTTGCGTATCTGCTATACCCGACTGCCCATAAACTTGAGGGTTGGAAAATTCCAAGAATAGCCACCAACCTGATTGTCATTCTTTCTTTTATGGGAGTTGTATTTGGGGTTATTTACATAATGACTCAATTGTTTGGAAATTTATCCGAGGATTTACCCCAACTTAGAACCCAGTTTGCCGGAAGTTTCCGTGACTTTCAAAATCTGGTACAGGATGTTTTTTTTTTTTTTTTTTCGCAACAGAACGAAGTTATTAAAACTGCCGGGTTAAGCGGTGATTATTTTGGGACTTTTATTGAAGCAGGGAAGAACCTGATAATTACTCTTGCATTAATACCTGTATACACATTTCTGCTGCTGTTTTACCGGGATAAATTTTACCAATTCATTATGATGATGGTGAAACCCAAAAATGAACCGGTAATGCAAACCATCGTTAGAAAGGCATCCAATGTTGTACCTAAATATCTTACCGGGTTAATTGTTGTTTGTACAGTGCTGGTGGGAATAAACTCGTTGGGATTTTCGATAATAGGGGTAGAATATCCCATATTCTTTGGGTTGGTAGCAGCCATTTTTAACTTAATTCCTTATTTGGGTACGGTATTAGGCTATGGGATTGTATGCTTCTTTGTATTGGGAGTTCAATCCCCGGCGGTAGCTGGAGCCGTTGTAATTCAGTTTTTTATTGTTCAATTCCTGGAGAATAATATTCTTACCCCAAACATTACCGGTTCCTATGTTCGTATAAATACTCTGGTTATTATTTTTTCATTAATTGCAGGTGGTTTAGTATGGGATCTCCCCGGAATGTTTCTCGTTATTCCCACCCTTGGTGTTCTGAAAATTGTGTTTGAAAGTGTGGAGGAATGGAGGCCTTATGCCTTCTTCATTGGAACCAGTGGAACTGAGAAACATTCCGTTACTATTCGGTCACTTCGGAGGCGCTTTGGCTGGGAAGAAGAATCTGGTCGGCAATAGAAAATCATTAAGTAAAATATTAATGATTATACAGTTAGATCATTTTTTTTTGTAAGGAATAGTTCCGGGGTTTGTCTTACCTTTTAAATTAACCATTAATCAAATAGGCAGTAGGATACGTAATGAGTTCATTAAATAAAGTAATGTTAATCGGCCGATTAGGCCAGGATCCGGAAGTAAGATACACCCAATCTAACACGGCAGTTGCTACCTTAAGTTTAGCGACAAGTGAGAGATATAAAGATGGAAATGGAGAATTTCAGGAAAAAACTGAATGGCACCGTGTAGTTGCATGGGGGCGTTTAGCTGAAATTTGCCAGCAATATCTGCATAAAGGATCATTGATTTATATTGAAG
>JAKSCW010000551.1 GCA_022360375.1 Balneolales bacterium | reverse complement strand
GAATAAATACTTACATAATTTCGATTGTCTTCGTATTTCATCCATTCCGGAAGATATACCGGGCCAGCTTCTTCGCAACGGGAAATTTGTGTTGATTGGAATAATGTTTCCCCATCCGGAAGTAAGAAGGCAAAGTTACTATTCGGTGTTAATCCATAAGGGCTATTCCCGGCATCAGGAACGATCCAGTCATCCGGTATTTGTAGTGTAAACCCCAGATCAGTTTCACCGGAACACCGCCCCGGTCCCCAGGTGGGGCTATTCAGTACTTGCCGATTCGGATCATTTTCCGAGATCAGCAACAAATGTTGAATATCAATGCCGACATTTGATGCATCTTCAAAATTTGCAGGTTCATAGATAGCTTCATCACCTATAGGCATATTCCAGATTGATGTAGAGCTAAATGGCCACAACCAGGGATCTCTTATATCTTCTTCGGTAGCATTACTATCATTTGTACCACAACTCAAAAATAAACAACCACCGATTAGAATTAGTTTTTTCATATACATAAAGTGAAAAGAAAAGGAGTGAAAACCGATATGATGGAACTAATTGAATGACCTTTCTGTGTAAGGTATTACATCAAAAGAGAAACGAATGAAATCGATCAAAAATGTTGTAATCTTCACGACAATATATTTTTGTTTGTACGTGACACTGGTTAGCATCCCTCAGGTTCCTTTCCACATAGTTTTGGGATTATTTAGTATTAGTCCTTTTTTGATTATTTATTTGGTTTTCCGGGTTCTTACGGGTGGTTCAGATTCCGGGCTTACCTTCCAGGAACGATTTTATGAGGATCGCAATGATATCAGGCGGGCCCAATAAGGTTCTGAGCAATAATACTTGAAGAAAGAACTCCAGGAAGCCCGGCTCCGGGATGAGTTCCAGCACCAACGAAATACAAATTATCTACATCTTCAGATTTGTTGTGGGGGCGGAACCATGCAGATTGGGTCAAAATGGGTTCTACCGAAAATGCGGAGCCTTTATAGCTATTCAGTTCATTTTGGAAATGCAACGGGTCTATATAATGCTCAGCAACCAGGTTTTCCTGTAAGTCTGGCAAGTAATTCTCTTCAAGGAAATTCATAATCGAGTCCCGGTACACGGGTGCAAATTCATTCCAATCTGTTCCACTATCAAGATGAGGGACAGGAGATAAAACATAAAAACCTTCATGACCTTCAGGAGCAATGCTGCTGTCTGTAATAGTGGGCATATGTAAATAGAGGGAAAAGTCTTCTGCTACATGCTTTTTATGGAAAATGTCATCGAGAAGAGCTTTATACCTGGGACCCAGAATGATATTATGATGTGCCAACCCTGAATCCAGATACCGTTTCTTAGTTCCGAAATAAATTACAAATAGCGACATGCTATATTTCGTTCTGGCGATTTTACGGTCAGTATATTTTCGGCGATGCGAAGGATTTATGAGGTTTTTGTAAGTGAATGCTACGTCTGCATTGGAAACCACAATATCAGCATCCAATGTTTCTCCGTTGGTTAGTTTTACTCCAACAGCTCTTCCATTTTTGATTAGAATTTCCTGGACTTCTGCATTTAGATGGAATGTTCCTCCTTGTTCTGAAATCAATTTCTCAAAAGCCTTTACAATTGCCCCGGTTCCTCCCAGAGCATAATGTACACCCCATTCGCGTTCCAGGTAATGAATCATGGCATAAATAGAAGTGGTGTCAAATGGATTTCCTCCTACCAGAAGCGGATGGAAAGAGAAACACATGCGAAGAAAATCGTCTTTAATGAATTGCGAAACATATTGATAGACATTCTTATAGGATTGCAATTTGATCAGGTCCGGAGCAACCTTAAGCATGTCAGTAAACTTCAGAAAAGGTTGATCGGCCAATTCCGTAAAGCCTTTATCAAAAATAGCTTTAGTGGTACCCAAAAATTTTTCATAACCTGCTTTATCAGCAGGGTTTCGTTTTTCAATTTCTTTCAGGGTGAACTCATGGTCGTTGTTATAATCGAAGCTTAAGCCTTTGTCATCGTAAATCCGATAGAAGGGATTACAAGGTACAAATTCAACATAATCAGATCGTTTTTTCCCTGCTGCTTCCCAAATATCATCAAACATGAATGGAGCAGTAATTACAGTTGGGCCACCATCAAATTTAAATCCATTTTGCTCATACACATAGGCACGGCCTCCCAATTTGTCTCTCTTTTCAATTACAGTAACCTTGTGGCCCGCTGAAAGCAATCGGGATGCGGCCCCAAGCCCACCAAATCCGCTTCCAATTATGACAATGTTTTTCTTCATGTACACTTTTACTTTTGTTCAGGTGCATAACCCAAAAGAAAAGTGTATCAATCCCAGAAATTTGAATTAGTCATTTTCTACTTGTTTAACAAAGCCATTGAACCCTTTATCCCTCAGTTTCTGAAGATCTTCTTCTGCTTTGGAAGTATCCTGATAAAGCCCGTAATAAACCCGGAAGATGGTTTGTCCATTTAATAAGATTTCTTCAACACGGCTACCTTCCACTTGTTCCGATTTTTGAATTGCAGTTGGTTCGTCATTAAACGAAGCAAGCTGGATGGTATAGTTGGCCACTTTAAGGTCTGTAACTCTTGAATTTTCTAAATCACCTTTTACCAAATAAAGCCTGACTCGTGCCGTTCCCGGTCCAATCATATCAACCCTTTTTGCTGCTTCTCTTGATAAATCGATAATCCTGTCTTTCGCGAAGGGGCCTCGATCATTAATCCGAACTCTGACGGATTTACCGTTATCAAGATTCTCGACTACTACTTCTGTATTAAATGGGAGCGTGCGATGCGCGGCGGTCATGCCGTCCATATCATAAACTTCACCGTTTGCAGTTAGTTTTCCATGAAAGTTCGGGCCATACCAGCTGGCTACTCCCGTTTCAATAGCGTTACCTGAACCTGAGGCACCGGCTCTTTCTCCTTCAGAACGTACAACAACACCGCAAGCTGATGTTATTGCAATAAACGCCAACATCAGAAATGAAAAAAATTTAGAAAAGCCCATGTGTGTAGATGAAATAAAGGTTTTAGAAAGATAATCTAAAATCAGTAAAAACGATTATGCTTTATTTAAAAGAACTTTAAATGTAGTGCCGTGGCCAAGGTTACTTTCAACCAATATCGTACCATTCATTTGTCGAACAAGGTTTTTAACGATATATAAGCCCAGCCCGGTCGACTTTTCGTTGCCAGTAGGGGAGGCAGAAAGTTTTTCAAATTTCCTGAACAATTTCGATTTATCTATATCTGTTAGTCCGGGTCCCCGATCGGCTACAGAGAGTGCGATAATGGAATCATTAGCGGATACTTTAACAGTAACAGTACTGTGTTGCGGTGAAAACTTGTATGCATTTGAAATCAGGTTCTCTAATACTCTATAGATTGCATTTGAATCTCCCGAAACCTGAGGTAGCTCATCGGAAAGTATTAGTTCAGTTTCTATTCCTTTATCTCTTCCCAAAATGGATATTGTATCAATACCATTTTCTACTACTTCTTTAATGTTCACCGGATGCAGTTGTAAGGTGGTAGAGTTAGTTTCTATTTTGTTCACATCCAGCATATTATTGAGAAGCTGCTGCATTTGTTGTGTAGCCTGGAACATGATGGTCCCGTACTCTCTTTGGGTATCAGCATCAACCTCGCCGGCATCATCTCTTAAAAACTCTGAGAGTACCATTATGGAATTTAAAGGGCTGCGAAGGTCATGGGAAACAACCCCAATGAAGTGGTTCTTGTCTTGATTTAAACTGGTAAGCTGGCTCATAGTTTTTTTCCGACGATTTGATTCCTGTAAGAGCAATAAGCCAACCCAAATTCCAATTACTATAACTATTGCAAGCGAGAAGATGAGAATTCTCTGTACATATTCATCTCTCTCACTTTGGGCTAACAACGATTCCGTTTCTGCATTTTGAATGTTTTGTGATTGAATTCTCTGCGAGATTGCTTCAACTTGTTGCGCTCTTAGCTGACCAATCCTCATTCTTCTGGCTGACAAATACTCGTAAGCTTTTTCAGGATTACCCAGATTCTCGTATGCCAATGTGAGTGTTAGCAGGCTCTGTAATATGTATGCATTGTCACCGAGTTGTTCAAAATGGCTAATTGCTTCGGTCGCATTTTCCACTGCAGCTTCATAATTATTTTCAAAGGAATCTATTCTTGCCATAGTTAAACGAGCAATTCCCAAATAGTAATTCCGATCATAATGCTGGATATAAGGAAATAACTCAGTAAGCATTTCCTTTGCTTTTTCAATATTTCCAACACTGGTATGGAGCTCTGATAATACTACTGCTCCGTATAAAAAATTTGTATTAATACTGCTTTTATTTGATCCTGGCAGAGTGATTTCAAGGATAGGGATAATCTCCAGAACTCTTTCTAAATCCCCTTTTCTTAAATACGAACGAGATAGTTCATAGGTGGCTAGCCAAATATTCCTGGCCGAAGTGAAATTATCCTGGGCATATTCGAAGAATGGAATGGCAATATCCGCCAATTCAAGTTCCTGGTAGGCCACCCCCATATAAAAACTAATCAATGCATTAACCTCTCTGTCGCCAGTAATGTCAGCATATTCCTGAGCCAATTGAAAATTCTCAAATGCACTTCTGAAATCTCCTTTGCGAGTATAGGCTTTTCCGAAATCTGTATATGTGTTTGAGATTGCACTTGAAACCCCTTGTTCCAGGGCAAATTCAAGTTGCCGTTCAAGTATTTCCAATGCTTTGTTTACATCATCATTGATGTAAACATAATAAAGCGATCTGAATCCGCCGAAAGATTCCCTGGCGTCAAGGTTTGAGATAATTCTCTCAATAGTCTCGTCTTTGCTTTCAAAACTAAATTCCCTTTCCTGTGCAATTGTTGATTGCACAACAATTCCAAGACACAAAAATACCACAGTGAACAGTTTCGTCCTTCCCAATTCCTAAAGCTATAAAATTACCTAGTCGTTAGTCACAAATAATATATGTAAAACAAATCTCTTTTTTAAATAAATGTAGATATAAGGAAAACTATAAATCAATGATTTGTAACTAAGGTAAATTAATAAGTGCTAAAAACTTTTCAGGAAAAATTCAAAAGGGTATTCTATTTGGATTAAAAAAATCTTTTTCTTTTTTTCATGATTATTAAAACAACTTCAATAACAGAATGAAAAAAATAGTTTTTACCACTCTGTTATTTGTTGGGGTTACGGGTTCTATAAATGCACAATTTTTAATTTCATCTCAGGGTCAACAATTAGTAGGGGAAAACACATCCCTTTTTTATACAATTGGAGAAGTTGTAACGACTTCATTCTCTGGAGAGAGTGCAAATTTAAATAGTGGTTTTGTTGGGATAAATGGCTTATTGCTTACATCTGGTGAACTAGAGAATCTTGAGTTACCTGATCGGTATCACTTAAGTCAGAACTACCCAAACCCTTTTAATCCTTCAACAAATATTCAGTTTACGCTACCCAGGGCAT
The DNA here is from genome assembly GCA_022360375.1 of Balneolales bacterium. Classification (GTDB taxonomy): domain Bacteria; phylum Bacteroidota; class Rhodothermia; order Balneolales; family Balneolaceae; genus HXMU1420-13. Next base: position 1,196 of record JAKSCW010000551.1, on the reverse strand, counting down.
CACAAGTTAAGCTTCAGGTGTTTAATTCGATTGGAATGCTTGTTGCCACGTTAATAGATGAACAGAAACCGGCAGGGTCCTACACTTCTACCTTTAATGCATCAAATAATGCAAGTGGCATGTATTTCTATAGGTTAACTGTGGCAAATAGAGTTATTTCAACAAAAAAAATGATTTTAATAAAATAAATATTTAAGGATTTATATGAAGATTTTTATGAGAATTAGCGGGATTTTTATAGTATTGTTTTTGATACAAGCGGGGATATTAGCTCAAGTGCCACAAGGGTTTAATTTCCAGGGCGTAGCTACAGATGCTTCTGGGTTGCCAATATCCAATCAGGAAATTGTTGTTCAAATCAGCATCATTGAAGAAACTGACACAGGTGATGTTGTGTATTCAGAAACACATTTAGTAACTACAAATCTAGCCGGGCTTTTTCAATTAATAATTGGGGAAGGAGTAGCACAGGAGGGTCCCGGTTTTTCTGGTATTGATTGGGGGTTAACTAACTATTATGTGGGCGTGGCAGTGGATATAGAGAATTCCGGGGAATTTGAAAGTCTTGGAGCTACAAAACTACTTTCTGTTCCATATGCATTACTAGCTCATAACGTAGTTAATGGAGGTGATAGTGGTGAAATTCCACTGGAAATTTTACTGGACGCTTCAGTCGATACAGCTTTTCAGGTTAAAATCAGTGGGAATGAAGGGGACGTAAATAACTCAGCGATTATCGGTGAAGCTACTACTTTTGGAACTAATGTAGGCGTTGAAGGAAAAGCCATCTCACAATCAGGAAGCGAAGCGACACAAATAGGAACTTATGGAGAAGTTGGTGGGGAGGGAACAGGCACTCATATTGCTTTATTTGGGTCTGCAATAAACGATGAAGGCACAGGTGGAAGAAGATATGGGCTTTATGGACAGGCTCGTTCTGTAGGTAGAGAGAATATTGGCGGCTTTGGAATAGGTCTTGGAGCCGGTGATGGGGAAATAGTACTTCGCGGTGATGAATTTGCCAATGATGGCGATTTCAATGTCGGTGGATTTAATGCCGGATTGATAGGTTTTGCAAGGCAAAATTTAAATGGAAATATTGGAGTTCGGGGTTATGTGTATGGTGATGCTGGAGCAAGGAGTAATCGCGCTCTACAGGCCGAAGCAAGAACAGAAGCAGATGGAGTAAATATTGG
>JAKSCW010000267.1 GCA_022360375.1 Balneolales bacterium | reverse complement strand
TAGTCAGGGCATGGGTCCGGTCTACTTTGTGCTTTCTGAGAAGAGGATAAAAGTCGTGGGTGTCTTTTAACTCAGCCCATTCTTTCAACAGTTCGTCTTCATTTACATGAATCGTGGTTCCGTAGTCGGCGGGTGGCTGCTCACGGCTAACCTCTAATGGTGAGTTTTGGTCTTCATGTTTGAATTGAGCAACCAATGCGTGATAGTCTTCAACGTGTTCTTCGTTCATCAAATAAATTTTATGAACCGCTGTTCCGTATTTATTGAACAGTTGAATACTGAGCATTTCTCCCCGGGGATTTTGAACCGGAACGGCATAAGCAAAGGCAAATCGACCAGGAAAAATTCGTAAATCAATATTTGGATCCAGTACAAGCCCCACATGATCGTTAAAGCTAATTTTGTGGTATTCTCCTTTACGTTCGTGAACCACATGTTCATTTCGGGTTAACGCCATTACGTAACCCAGGTTCTCAATACCTTTAAAAATTCCTTCCCAGTTTCCAGTTAAGCGGGTTACACCATTCATGGTATTTACCAGTTCAACTTCACTCACTCCTAATTCATCAGCGGCATTTTTGATTCGGAGTTTTGGGTTTTCTTTTTTTAGTTTTGCCCAGGCTTCTTTCAGGGATTCTTTAGAGATCATCAGAGAGAAATGAGATTATTTTAATTTAGATCATGTCTAAATTAAGAAGATTTGACCAAAAAAAAAGCCCGGTTTGTTACGCCGGGCTTTTATATTCTCAATTAAGAATTAGTTAATCACTTCGTAGTTAAAGGTGAAATATCCGGCAGCAGGTCTTGTTTGGAGATTTGCAAATTCGGGGCTGGAGGTATCAGGATTGCCCTGGTAGTAACTTATAACTTCAAGCTTAGCATACCCGCCGTTGGCAGTTCGAACTAAAATAGTATGTGGTGTTTTTGGAAGGACCGCATGATTTGGTTCAAGCTGAGTAGCTGTATAAATCCACCATCCTTGCGGGTTCGGGTCGATTGAGTAAGTCTCCGCAGATTCCACCACAAAGTCACTGTCGGCAGGTACTTCAGTTACCTGGTCATAATCAACATCAAGTAAAATACCGCCACCCTGACCAGGTCCGCGGTTTCCGCCATTTGTGATAATGAAAATTTCGAATCCGGCATTTTGAAATCCTAAATCCCAATTAGTGGAATTGGAATCCGTTACCACTTCTCCGGTTCTAAGATTGAAAAAAGTGAAACCATTTACCCCGGCCAGAATATCCTGAGCAGTTTCAAAATTTCCTGTAAATGTTTCCGGGTCATCACTGTCGTTATCGCAAGATGTGATTGCAAAGAGTGAAATTAGTATGAATAGTATTGATGTATGTTTCATTATGTATTGTTGTTTACTTATTTATAAGTCGAAATTGATTCTGGTAAAAATTGTTCGTCCTGGTTGAAATCGGAGGAATTCACTATCTGTGTAGTTAAACAGATTCTCGGAACCAATTTGAACTCTGAAATTGGTTCCGAATCTTTTGCCTATGGTTAAGTTCCAGATGGTGTGGGCCTCTACAAATTCGTCTACATTTTTTTCTGCATTACCATCTGCATTGGTATCATTGAAAAAGTATTCTCCCCGAATAATACCCCTTAATGAGAATTCGGTATCGAAAACTGGTTCACGGTAAAACAGTTTGATATTACCAGAATGCCTGGGCCTTTTGGGTAAAGGCACTTCAAATTCCACGTCTTCGGTTACCACCCGGCTGTTCCGAATTAAGGTTCTTTCCTCAGAAGCCAACTCTACCGCGTCCAAAAATTGGTAACCAATGCTTGCGGTTAACTGTTTGAAGAGAGTCATAGTAGATTCCACTTCTATACCTTGAGTTCTGGCTTCGTTAATGTTTAAATATCCGAATATGGTACTGCCATCAACCAGTTCAACTACTTCCCGGGCATCGATCAGGTTTTTAGCATTATTTCTGAAGGCGTTAACTGAAAAGCGAAAAACTTCATCAGGTAGTAAAAAAGTGGTACCTATGTTATAAGAGGTGGAATACTCTGGTTCCAGGCTTCCCAGTGCACTAATATCATTAACCAGTTCAACTGCCACTAAACTTTGCTGATTAAAACGTTCTATTTCGGAAAGAATATTTTTTGTTCCATAGATTCGATATCCACTGCCTGCATTATCAAAATCCAGGTAAAGTGTCCGGAAATCCGGAGCCTTAAATCCCTGGCCAAATGAAGCTCTGACAGTGAAATAGTCATTAATACGATACCGGGCGGCGAGTTTTGGGCTTAGATAGCTTTCATAGGCAGAATGATTATCTAATCTTGCCCCTGCAATCAGGTAGAGCTTCTCATTTGAGTTGTATTGATGTTGTACGAATAGAAAACTTCCTGTCTGGGTTCTTTCGCCCTGGAAACGTTCAGCCCGAACAAATTCCTGGGTAGCACCAGCACCAAAAGTAGTAAGGTGCTTGTTATTCCAACTGTAATCATTCTGCAACTCAAGCCTGTCTAAACCTTGCCGGTTATTGGTTCTGATATCTTCTTCTTCAGGGTCCTCAAAGAAAGTGTCTGATAAATCCTCATACCTGGTTGAATAGGCAACAACCGATGATGACAACCTGGAAATGGGTGAGGTTTCGAAACGGACCTGAAGGTTCGAGTCATCCTGCCAGCCGGATTCTTCTATGCTGATAATTTCGTCCGCAACGGTAGTAATAGCTTCCCCATTAAACTGGTTTCTGAAGTAACGCCCTGAAACGGTAAGTGACGTATAGCTGCTAAACTCATATTTCAGTTTAGCGTTTAAGCTAACTGCATCAAATGGGTTTTGATTTTTTCCGAATTCCTCTTCGCTTAAATCAAAACCATCACTTCCATTCGAAGCAAATCCAAAAGTACCGGAGGACTTGTTCTTCATGAACGACGTTGATACTCCCAGATCATACCTGTTTCTGCTTCCATACTCCGAATAGGCATTAATACTAAAGGGATCTGTTGCATCCCTTGTAATTATATTGATCACACCGGCAAGTGCGTCGCTACCCCAAAGTGCTGATGAAGGTCCTTTAACCACTTCTACCTGGTGAACATTAGAAACGTTAATTCTACTTAAATCCAGGGCTCCTCTTGTTCTCCCGATAAGGGGTTGCCCATCAATCATGATGAGTGTATAGTCGGATTCAAAGCCTTGCATTTGGATCGAATTATCCTCGTTAGGTGAAAGCGCAATTCCGGTTTGCTCCAGAAGTATATCCTTTAAGGTAGATGCTCCGGATTTTTGAATCTCAGATTCTGAAATAACATCGATAGGCGCCGGTACATCCTCCAGTTCCTGGGCAGTTCTTGACGCAGTAACGACTACTGCCTTATTATTGTAGATGAGTTCTTCTAAATATATCTGGAGTAAATCATCTTCGTTGCTCGAAATAATGATGTCCAGGTTTTGCTTTTGATAGCCCAGTCTGCTCACCGTAATGGTGTACCTGCCTGGTGGGACAGATGAAATCTGGAAAAAGCCAGTTTCATCAGTAACTGCCCATTTATGCTCCGATAAGTAAACATACGCTTCTTCCAGAACATGGCCGTCCTCAGAATAGATAGTTCCTGTTACGGTAAATTCCTGAGCAAACAATTGAGGAATAAATAGAAAAAAAATACTTCCCAAAAGGAAGCTTTTTAACGAAAACACTAGTAATAATCGGTACTTTATTTAGAATTCATCCAAATAAACCGGAGAAATGTGAAGATTATATGAAGAGACTTCTTCACAATAGCTAAAGTGGCCTATTTATGTGAATCTAAAATGAAGAAGGCTTAGTCTTCAATAATCACTCCTTTCCAGAATGCAACCATCCCTTCTATAGGTTTTGCAGCACTTGACGTTTCCGGGTAGTACCAGGCTGCATCCTTGTTTTCAGATCCATCCACTTCTATCGTATAGTAGCTGGCAACACCTTTCCATGGGCAGGTTGTTTGAAGGGCACTTTCTTTAAAAAAATCTTTATTTAAGGAATCAACCGGGAAATAATGGTTGTTTTCAACAACCACAGTATGATCACTTTCAGCCAAAACTTTTCCGTTCCAAATTGCTTTCATAATACAATCACTGTTTTTGTTTTGTAAAGCTTATTGGTGTTTTAACCAATTTAACCCCTAAAACAATCCATCCAATAATCATCAAGGTTCCACCAATGGGAGTAACAGCACCGAACCAACCGACATTTGTAAGGCACAAAACGTATAGACTGCCGGAGAAAACAATCACCCCGAGGAATATACCAAGAGCTTCTTTACTAACATTGATGGTAAGAATTATTGAAACTATACCGATGGCGAACAATCCAAGCGAATTCCACATCTGGTAGCTTACCGCAGTTTCCCATGTTTGCAGTCGTTCCGGGCCCAAAACATCTTCAAGGGCATGAGCTCCAAAAGCACCTAACGCAATACCGGTTGCTAACAAAAAACTTGAAAAAGATAGTATTAACCTTGAATTCAAATCAATATTACTGCTTTGTAATTGTTGTAGTACTTTCGGTAAGAACACCTGTAGGAATATTATTGCCCATAGTCATTGAAACTCCATCAAGAGTGCCTGTTGTATTGATGCTGATTGGTATTCCGGAGGCATTGTCGAGAGTGAAGGTTGTTTTTTGGGATCCACTTAAATCAAGTTCAACCTGCATTCCCATTTGCACAGTAGATGTTTTAATTGATAACGTACTATTCACTTCCGCGGATCCCTCATGCCCGTTTTTGTAATTTGAAGAAAAATTTGTTGGCACACCTGCTATTTCCAATTTTTTCTCTGAAACCCACTCTTTTTGGCCACTATTGGAATAAACCGAGAATCGTAAATTTAAATTAGCTTTAAGGCTTTCTTCAGAGAAAGCGTTTACGATTTGGGTAGCACCCGGGTTTCCACTTAAAACCTGTTGAATAGCAGACTGTAATTCTTCAAGATCATTAATCTCTAAAATCTGACCATACCTATCCATTTTAAAGGTATACGGTTTATCTACTAGTGTTGATAAAATTCCTCCGTCTGAAGCCGGATCTTCGGAACTTACAGTTTGAGATCCCATTAAGGTTGTTACTTCGGCACGGATACTTGAAATTGTATTTTTTAAGGTATAAACGCCCTCTTCAAAAGATATGACTTCTATAGTTTCTATTGTAACTGTGTTCGTCTCAATATCCTGAGATTGTCCCATCATCATTAGAGATTGGGTCAATTTTTGATTTGTTTCTAATACATAGTTATCTCCTACCGTAAGGGTGTATGAATTTTGAAACGCACTAACAGTGCCAGATAAGAGACAAAGAAGAGCTGGTAAAAGTGATTTAATTCTCATGACGAGCATTAATAGTATGTTTTTAGTTACTTGCAGGTAAAATCCCCACCGTTGTTAGATAATAACCTATTTAATTGATCGAAAAAATGAAATGACTAAGGATTGTCTGTTCTTTATCTTCTGCGAAACACATTAATTCTATGAACAACACAAAGATTTTACTTTTT
>JAKSCW010000158.1 GCA_022360375.1 Balneolales bacterium | reverse complement strand
TGATTTTGGAGAAGGCACCATGTTTGAACCAACAGTTGAATTCGGTTACAGTTTCTTAAACACTGTACAAGGCTTTACAGGGGTTCATTTTGGTGAAGAAGAACTGGAATTGATTTATGATCTTTACATCGCTCGTAAAGAGCATGCCGATAACGACACCGCACAGGAAACCCTTGATTTAGTGTTCAATCACCTGGTTACCTTAAATGTATCTCAAGCCCGTGCGTTACTTCACAGCTTAGACTAAGTATCCCCGGTTGTCCTTTTCTATCTATACTCTTCTTTAATCTGGTGGATGAAATAGCCACCAGATTTGTGCCTGTTCCTTCAATAAATGAACCCGTTCCGAATAGAAACTTTTGCTGCAGGGCTTTTAAGAAGGTACAACCTCTTCTAACTGAAACAGTTAGTTGTCTGTGTTATTCCATATCTCGTATATACTATCAAACAGTAGCGTATCAATCTCTATGGATGCCCATTCCCTTAACTGCTTTATTTCTCCATTTATCTTGCTGTACACCTTATATCTGGTTTCCAAATCTGTAACTGAAGTAGATTTGCTGATCTCAGTAACTTCTCGTTCTAACACATTTATTACCATCCACCCCTCACTTGTTGAATGGGCAAGTACCGGATTATTTATCAGGCCTCTGCTTACTAAATCAAAATCATTATTTGTTGACTCAATAATCTGAAAATCAAATTCTTTGTAGGCAGGAAAGGCTTTTGGGTTAGCGCCGTTTTGAAGTGAATCCCTTATCTGAAAAGCCCGAACCCTGTCTTCAGCAAGTATTTTCCAGTAAGACGCCTCAAGCAGTAACTCTCTATCGTCAATCAACCGATCGGTGAATGAAGCAGGAACAACAACGGGGTTAGTGTCAGCAAGTGCTTCCAGTGTCATTTCATATTGAGATAGTTCTGCCAGGATTTCATACCCCCTGTTTTTTACTCTTTCAATTACACGTTCATCCTTATCATACCCGTTTTGTACCCCTATTTCATAAAGCACTTCGTTACGTAAAGCTCTGCCTACAGATGCCCCTGTTCTGCTTTTTGATTCCTGAAAAGATAAATAGGGTAACCAATTGAGGTAATCATCAAAGGTAAAATCAACTCTCTCGCCTGCCAGAACATAGGTGGCAAGTATAGTTTCATTGGGGAATGAAGCCTCGAGTTGAGCTAATCTGCGATCATCCCAGTTAATTATATTGGTTTCTTGTTCCCGGGTTACTGCAGGTATTAAATCCTCATCCTGGTTTAAAATTATATCTCTAAGGGCACTTATGTTTTCACTGTTCCCCTCTACTGCAAGCGTTCCCATTAAATCTCTTACATACTCATCGGAAATAATTTGCTGGTTCCTCAGGCGAACCTGACTTGTGATTCCTGCCTTTCTATACTGGTAATCATCTTCGGCAAGCATTGCGGGAAATTCAATGTATTCAACATAGATTATGTGATAACCGAACCTGCTTCTAACTGGTTGGGTAAAATCTCCCTGATTTGTTGAAAATGCAGCTTCAGCAAATGCATCATCTACTCCAAAATAGCTTATTGGCCCCAGATAACCTGCTGAAGAATCATAGGTTGCTGTTTCAAAGTAGTCGTTGGCCACATCAACAAAATTTTCTCCCGATTTGAGCCTTTGGTAGGGCTCAGTTAAATCTTCTTCTCGCAGTGAAAACAATTGACGGACAAATACCCTCCTCTGCTTTTTGTCGTAGGCTAATCGAACTTCATCATCAGTAGGAGGTTCAATTAGTCGATCCATTTCATCCACAAAGTATACATCCATGATGGATTTTCGCTCCTGAAATTCAATTGCTGCCAAATACGTTGGATGTTCCAATAAACCTTTATCAGGAGCAGCTTCTGCCAATAAGAGATTGTCTATCATCTCACTAAGAAACGCATAGCGTTCTCTTTTAGAATCATTTTTGCCGGTCTTTATTAAGTGCTCTACGTATTCACTTTCAAAGTCAAAAACAGTTCGTTCAATCCCGTTTACCTCAAAAAGAATTTCATAATCAGGATGCGTTTCCTGAGTTTTAGAACAGGCAAATAATAAAACGGTAAGTATCAAAAAAAATAAAGGCTGCTTCGAAATGAAGCAGCCGTTAAAACTCTTTGATTGCAGAATCATCAATAATAAATCTTTAAATCAATAATTGTGGTTTGACCGAGATATTCAAAAGGAACTTGTGCAAAATCCACTCCTATGGCCATCCCTGTAGAAGTTTTAAGAGTAAAACCCGCTCCATAAGTAAAGTGTGAATCTACGTTATCACCGAGTAATAAATCTTTGTATCCACCTCTTACATGAAATTTCACGGTATTGGATAAATAGCTCAACTCTGAACCGGAATCTAAATTCAAATCGTTATCATTTGTTTGTTGAGCTTCGCTCATTACTAACCACTCCAGGTTCTCCTGACGGATCAAAGGAACCATCATTCCAACTTTGAATGAAAGAGGTAACTCCCATTCATCCATGAAGTAGTTGGCAGGAATATCATCATTATTACCTTCACTAATGGGGTCAGGATCTGCAAAAAATAACGAGTTAACTCCGCTCATCTGCATTTTGCCACCAAAATTGCTAATGGAAGCACCTATAATCATACCATTTAGATAATCCGTAACCAGCTGGAATCCAAGATCAACTGCAAAGGTCGATGCAGTCATATCATATATTTTCTGATTTACCAATTTCGCTGTTCCACCGAAATGAAAAGCTTCAGTAAGGTTTTGTGCATAAGTCACCCCAACACTTAAGTCATGAGCTCCAAATGTTGCGCCTATACCATCCTGATCCTCAACGGTACGTATTTCCATTCTTCCGTAGTCCACATAGTTCACGCCAAAACCAAAGTTTTTACCAGAATCAGCTCCACCAACAGGAATAACTAAACCAGTTGCATAGATATCAACATCCAAAAAGTATTGATTAACACTGAAAAAACCCGAACTACTGGTGCCCGCATCGTTTTTTAAAGAAATACCTGAAGGATTCCAGAAAATTGCCTCAGCGCCATTTACATATACTGAGTTAGCATGTCCTAACGCCATCCCTTTGGCACCTACTCCCATAGTTAAGAACGGTGCAGCAGATGTTCCTACCCGGCTCTGTCCAAATAATGGGGTAGTGGCAAGTAGTACAAATAATTGAAGGATTAGTAATCTTTTATTCATGAGTTTCATTGTTGCATTACCTGCTCTTATTTAATGATTGCGAATTTATCCTTGTATTCACCAACACCGGGGGCATCAACGTGGTAGAAGTACACGCCGTAGGCTACATCCTCATTATTATTGGTCTTTAAATCCCAATCAGCGGAACCATCATTAGTTCCACCATCATGCTCTAACGTTCGGATTAGTTCTCCTCTAACATTAAATATTCTGATCGTACACACGCTCGGTAGATTGAAGAAAACTACTTTTCTTTCACCCCTGCCAATTGCATCACCAGCTCTTTCCCAGGAAGCGGCTCCTACATAAGGATTCGGTGCAACAAAAATATCATCTAATTCCGACCTCGCCAGATTATTGTCAATAACTCCTCTCCTTACACTGAATTGGAAAACATCATCCTCTCCAAATTGGCGAGTTGTATTTATTATGATTTTGTCTCCCGGGGAAGGAGCGATATTATTTTCGCCGGCAAAGAATGAAACGGAGTAACGATATTTAATCCGCCCTACTGAATCTGCTTCTGACACGAATAAAATATCACTGCCAGTTAAGTCTCCACTTTCATCTTCATCAATTATGAGCAACGTAACTTGTTCATCAGTGGTAAGATTTCTGGCAAAAACCGGAATTGGAAAGAAAGAAAAATCGGTACCAAATAAGAATGGAGGTGTATAAACACTATCATCCGGGTTCACAAAAAGCAATTCGTAAGAATGATCTGATACAACAAAATTAGTACGGCTTGAGTTAAAATCGGGAGCAATTGCAAGTTCCCAATCTGTGTCTAACCCATCTAAGTTTGTAGGGTTCAAATCATACAATTCATTTTCCTGTCCCTGATTGTCGATCCAACCTATTTTGTTGTCAAGTAATGACACCGTATCAGGCGCATTTACAAAATTAAGAATAAAACCATCAATCAAACTGGTTGAGCCAGTGTAATCAGCGGTGTCGATAAGCGTTGAATCATTCGTTAGCTCTCGTACGCTATATTTTGTTGTTTCCCTGTAGATACCAATTTCCGATTCTTCGGAAATAAAGCTTACCTGATATACATTCTCTTCATTAACCAACGGGTCAGAAATGACATTCACTGACGCATATCCGGTACCTGAACCAAAAGTAACACTGCTTAAATCAACAGTAGTTCCACCTTCCTGATAGCCAGCAGGTTGCGGAGTTGGGATAACCACGGCAGCATTTCCTGAAGTACCAGTTACATTACCAGCAATATCTACTGCAATTCTGAATACATTTTCTTGCGGATCCAGGCCCGGTTCACCTGATGTTGCTGAAGGAACCCCTCGATCATAAGCTACAATAGCGTAATAGTAGATTTTACCATTAGTAACATCGTTGTCTACGTAGAAAAATTGCAGCCCTGTGTTTGAGCCTAAATCATATACCGCATCCCCTTCTAAAACGGTTACAGATCCTTCATATGTGTTTTCAGTTCCATCCAGATTAACATCCAAATCCCATTGTGCTAATGGCTCATAAAACGTAGCTGTTCCGTTAACATCGGTTATAGTTCTTGCATCAGAAAGAATGTTATTTGTTCCCCTGTACAATCTATACCCTTCAAAATCAAATTCTTGCAGGAACCTGTCAAAACTTCTAACTGATAAGGTATCCCAGGCAAGTTGTACCTGATTATCACCTGCCACAACTGCCGTAAACGTTGGTGGTACTGGTGGTTGAGCAAAATTGTAATCTGAGTTATAGATATTTTGAACCGTTCTTCTGTTCTTAAAGAAATCCTCCTCATCTTCCCCAAAAATCCATGCTGTAGAGAAGAAATCCGTAGATTTTCCTGTAGGATCATCTTCTGAAAATAACTCAACTTCGCCGGATGTGAAGAGTACAAATGGTTCATCATCGGCCACTGTACTTGGCGGTGTGTATCCAGGGAAACTAAACAAGGTTTCTCTTATCCTTGTAAATAGCCAGGTATCATCTCTTAAATTGTTCCCTGCTTCATAAAATGGGCGTGTATTTAAGTCGAAACCTGTTAAACCTATTTGATCCGATTCATCCACGTCCAGTTCATTATAGTTGGGCTCTCCATTGGTTGGAAGTCCATCCCCTTCTCCCTGATCGGGGCCAGGATAATTAGGATCGAAAGGGCCTAATCCATCACGCCCAACATCATTATTAAGTAATTCTCCTTCATCCCAGGTACCATTTAAGTTATTATCCAAAAAGCCTACCCAATCCAGGTTCTCATCAGCAGTGAACCAATATTCATTCACAAAGGCAGCTCTTTCTTCAACAGGTTCGCCATAAAAGGTTTCAAAATTAGCCAGATTGTAAAAATCAACCGGCGCCATTGGCGAATTCATGTAGCTTAGAATGTCAGCTGCACTCGTAAGTAGCAGACCATTTTCATTAAACCTTGACTCATCTGAAATACCATCAAGATCATCATCTATATCATTTGCATCATCAGCCGGTGATTCCAAAAAGGCAAATCCGGTGTAGCCTAACTCATATTGGGAATCTCCTGCATTTGTCGGTTCGCCAATCCCATCTGAATCCCATCCATATACCAAGTCAAGAAGTTCATCATAATTGGCATTGTCATCGTCCTCTTCAAAGCCCAAACCGTAATCGACAATTTGAGAGAAATACAAGGAGTCGTGGTTCGTCTCACTTTTGTTTGTCACCCTGTAGATGATGAACATTGCATCTTCAGCCAGGATATTTGCCCATTGAAACAACCTGATTTGAGTTTGAAGCCCCAACCCACCCATAGTGGTATCCTGGTTCGGACTTGGAAAATGAACTCCTAATGCGCTGTGTGCCCCTTGCTGGAACCCAGGATCATCAGATAAGTCTTCAATACCCCAGGCGTACTCCAGATCACTAAAGTCATCCATTAC
>JAKSCW010000373.1 GCA_022360375.1 Balneolales bacterium | reverse complement strand
TTGACGCCGAATATGTGTTCGATGCGGCTGACATTGAGCCTATGATCACGTATGGAACAAATCCCGGAATGGGCATTGGAATCACCCAAACGGTTCCAACTAAAGAAGAATATGGAAATGCGGCTTCACTCGAAAAATCGTTGAATTACATGGCATTGGAAGAAGGAGAGCGGTTGCTTGGAAAACCTATCGATCATGTGTTTATTGGAAGTTGTACCAATAGCCGTATTGAAGATTTACGAATAGTAGCTGATTTTGTGAAAGGGAAGAAGAAAGCACCAAATGTTCAGGCGATGATCGTTCCGGGTTCCAAACAAGTGGAAGCACAAGCTGAAAGAGAAGGAATTCATGAAATTCTATCTGAGGCTGGGTTCGAACTTCGAGGCCCTGGTTGTTCAGCTTGTTTGGGGATGAACGAAGACAAGATTCCAAAAGGAGAATACTGTGTTTCAACGTCGAACCGGAATTTTGAGGGCCGGCAGGGGCCTGGTGCCCGCACTATGTTGGTAAGTCCGCTTACAGCGGCGGCTGTAGCCGTGGAAGGAAAAATTGTGGATGTTCGCGATTACATGAACGAAGGAGTGGTTGCATAATGGAAAAATTTACCAGGCTAACTACAACCGTTGTTCCTCTTCCTGTTCAGGATATCGACACTGACCAGATTATTCCGGCGCGTTTTTTGAAGGTCACTTCCCGTGAAGGCTTCGGAGAGAATTTATTCCGTGACTGGAGATTTGATAAAGACGGAAATCCCAAGCCGGATTTTGTATTGAATAATGCCACGTATTCAGGAACTGTGTTAGTAGCGGGTGAGAATTTTGGATGTGGTTCGAGCAGAGAACATGCAGCGTGGGCTCTTTTTGATTATGGCTTCAAAGCAGTGGTTTCCAGCTTCTTTGCCGATATTTTCAAAGGAAACGCGCTCAATAATGGTTTGCTGCCTGTTCAGGTAAGTCCTGATTTTTTGCAAACTATTTTTAAGGAGGTTACTAAGAATCCAGAAACAATCGTTGAAATCGATCTGGAAACGCAAACTATCTCTATTTCAGGAACCCGTTATTTACAAGAGTTCGAAATAAATCCATATAAAAAAATGTGCTTGCTTAATGGGTACGATGATATCGATTTTCTATTAAGTAAAAAGGATCATATCGAGGCGTTTGAACGTACACATTTAGAGTTTTAGCAAGCATGGAAAAAAGAATTGCAGTACTCGCGGGTGATGGCATAGGCCCCGAGGTAGTGAAGCAGGCCATAAAGGTGCTACAGGCCATAGCCCATCGTTTTCAGCACATGTTTATCTATGATGTAGCTTTAGTAGGCGCAGCAGCCATCGATGAAACAGGAGACCCACTTCCTGATGAAACCCTGGAAGCATGCCGACTTTCAGATGCGATTCTTTTTGGTGCCATAGGCGATCCTAAGTACGATAATGATCCAACCGCGAAAGTACGGCCAGAGCAAGGCTTACTTCGCCTTCGTAAGGAATTAGGGTTATTTGCAAACATCCGGCCCGTACAGTTGTACAACTCCCTGATAGAGCGTTCTCCTTTAAAAGAAGATCGAATTCGAAATACGGATTTAGTGGTGTACCGGGAATTAACCGGAGGCATTTACTTTGGAGAAAAAGGACGTATGGATGGAGGTAAGCGTGCTTTTGATCATTGTGAGTATACTGTTGAAGAGATTCGACGAATTGCTGAAATGGCATTTGATGCTGCCCTGCGTCGCAAAAAGAAACTCACGTTGGTCGACAAGGCAAACGTACTTGAAACTTCCCGCCTGTGGCGGGAAACTGTGCAACGTGTTGCGCAACGGTTCCCTTTGGTAAATGTAGAATACCTGTTCGTGGATAATGCGGCCATGCAGGTAATCCAGCGTCCCAATCAGTTTGATGTGATTCTAACAGAAAACATGTTTGGGGATATCATTTCTGACGAGACCAGTGTGATAACCGGATCAATCGGTTTACTCCCATCTGCATCCGTAGGAGAACAAACATCACTATTTGAACCCATTCATGGAAGTTACCCTGAGGGTGCAGGCAAAGACATAGCGAATCCGGTAGCCACTATTCTTTCGGCTGCAATGCTTCTCGATAGCTTTGAGCTATTTGATGAAGCCAACCTGGTACGAAGCGTGGTAAAGAAAGTCATTGAGAAAGGATTAGTCACCCCCGATCTCAATCCAGACAGTTTTATTGCATGTTCCAAGATGGGAGATGTGATTAGTTTGTTGATAGAATCTGACCTGGAAGACGAAAGTGCATTAGATAATTTACTGGAAGGAAAGTTGCCGTTGATTTAAGGTTTCACTTATAAGGCTTCAGCATTCCTACATTTCGTGATGCTGAGGTTGCTACTAAGATTGAAGCAAAAATTCTTCCATATAATGACCAGAGTATTTGCTTAGTTGTTTGCTAAAAGAGTAATAACCAATTTTCTTGAAGAAGAATAATCAAGAAGAGTTTTTGGTTTTTTGGGCGGTCTAAAAGAACAGGTAAAGAA
>JAKSCW010000114.1 GCA_022360375.1 Balneolales bacterium | reverse complement strand
TTATTTGCTTCGCAAAATTGCCCTCTCCCCTCATTCTTTTACCCCATTCGGCATTATTTAGCTTCCCCTCCCGTATATCCAAAATTCTGTTTAATACTTTCTGTTTCCTTTCAGGAAAATGCTGTTCCAGCCACTCTTGAAACAAATCTTTTACTTTATAAGGCAAACGAAGTATGATATATCCGGCTCGGGTTGCACCAGCATCCGTTACTGCTCTTAGAATTTCTACACACTCATGGTCTGTTAATCCTGGAATAATTGGTGCAACATTAACCCCCACGGGAATTCCTGCCTTTGCTAACTCTTCTATAGCCCTGAGTCTCCTCTTTGGCGATGAAGTACGAGGCTCCATAATTTGCGTAAGCTTGTTATCTAATGTAGTTATAGAAAGAGTTACGCTGACACAATTGTAGTGAGCTAGTTCCTGCAATATGTCTATATCCCGGGTTATAAGATAATTTTTGGTGATCATCCCAACCGGATTTCTAAATTCCGCAAACACTTTTAAACAGTCCCGAGTGATTTTCAATTTTCGCTCAATTGGTTGATATACATCAGTGGAACCACTCATCGCCACAACCTGCGGTTCCCATTTCGGAGACATCAGTGTTTTTCTAAGTAATTGTGGAGCATCGTATTTCACTATTATCTTTGTTTCAAAATCCAGGCCTACCGAGAACCCAAGATATTCATGAAAAGGACGGGCAAAGCAATAAATACAGCCATGTTCACATCCTCTATATGGATTCAATGCCGCTTCAAACGGAATATCCGGACTCTTGTTAAATGCAATTACTTCTTTGGTATCATCTTTAAAGAACTGGGTTTTTGAAGAGGGCTTTTGCCCGGTTTTTTCATCTAACTCATAGTCCAGGTAGTTTCCCTCGAATCGGTTAACAGGATTATCTGAAGCTCCTCTGCCTTTTATTGCTTTTTGAAGTTGATCCATAATTGATATTACACATATATTATACATATATCAATGGTAAAATAAAGCCTCTTAAAAAGAGGCTTCCAGAAAGTTATTACTCTGCTTTGAACACCTGTTCACCGGCAAGCCAGGTTTCCAGAACGTTGATTTTCCATATCTGTGAATCATCTGCCTCAAAATAATCTTGATCGATGATGATAAAATCTGCCCATTTTCCAGGCTCCAAACTACCCAAAATTTCTTCCTGGTGGGCCGCATAGGCAGCATCAAGAGTGAACGCGCGGAGTGCCTGCTCGCGGGTTAGCGACTCTTCAGGATACCAACCTCCCGTTGGATTACCATCGTGATCCGTTCGTGTAACAGCGGCATACAATCCATAAAAAGGGTTTGAATGTTCGACAGGAAAATCAGAGCCCGCCGCAACTACCGTTCCTTGTTGTAAAAACTTCTGCCAGGCATAACCACCTAAGATTCTAACAAGTCCAACCCTGGTAATAGCCATATTCTTATCACTGGTTGCATGGGTTGGCTGCATAGAAGCGATTACATTGAGCTCCTTGAAACGAGGAATATCTTCCAGCGACACAATTTGGGCATGTTCAATACGATTACGAAGCCCCTGATCACCGTACTCGTTCTGAGCGAATTCAATCGCGTCCAGCACTTGCCTGTTCCCGGCATCCCCGATGGCATGAATATTAGCCTGAAATCCTTTTCCTGTTACTTTTGAAACCATTGCATTCATCTCGTCCTGCTCAACAAACAACAAACCGGAATTGCCTGGATCGTCAGAGTATGGAGCCAAAAGTGCGGCACCTCTGCTTCCTAAAGCACCATCAGAGTAAAGTTTAACGCTTCGAAGTGCCAGAAGATCGTTCGCGTATGATTTGATAGGACCATTTTGCGAAAGCTGATCGAACGTTTCTCCTGCTCCCGAAATCATTGCATAGATTCTGGTGCTCATTTTCCCATTGTCTGCAAAATTTTTGTACAAATTCCATGCATCAACACCTACCCCGGCATCATGAACACTGGTTATTCCCATTTTTGCCATTTGTTCCAATGCCTTTTCCAGAGCAAGTGCATACTCTGTTTCGGTCATTTCCGGAACTACAGACTGTATATAGCCTTCAGCAGCATCTATGAAAATGCCCGTAGCATTTCCTCTGTTGTCTCTTAGAATTTTTCCACCCTGCGGGTCGGGGGTGTCTTTGCTAATTCCCCCTAATTGCATTGCCAGGGAATTTCCCCATGCTGCATGACCATCTACTCTGCTTAACCAGACTGGACGATCTTCCACTACTCCATCTAAATCTTCTGCAGTGGGAAATTCATTTTCCGGCCAAAGAGTTTGGTTCCATCCCCGCCCCAAAATCCATTCCAAGTCCGGGTTTGCTTCTGCATAGTCACCAATTGTTTCCAGAGTTTCTTCCAAAGATGTGATTCCTGACAAATTAACCTGAAGCTCCTGCACACCTAATCCCATTACATGCCCATGCGCATCAATTAATCCCGGAAGTAGTGTTTTTCCCCCGCCATCAATTTCCACCCCGTTATGCTGTTCACTTAAAGATTCATCCCCAACTGAAATCACCTTACCATCCTTAAATACCAAGGTAGAAAATGTGATGAGCTCCCCATCTGAGAAGGTGTAACCATTTATATTCTTTAGGATTGTAGGTTCAGAATATTGGGAACAGTTTACTCCGAAGAACAGAAGAATTAAACCAAAATATTTATACATGATATTGATGACTAAATTTTGAAATTAAAAGCAGACTTTTGATACTAATGAGATAAAGAATTTAATTGATTTTAATTTAATTTCAGTTGGGCGATTAAGTACATTGAGAAAATCGTCTCTTGGCAATGAGGTACACAAAATTTCTTTTTCTAATTCTGCTACCGTACGTGGCAAATGCTCAATCTACATCAATTGAGCAGCTAAAAGATTCTCTCCTTTCTACAATTACTACAGAAAGTCCGGATACTGCAAAATTTGATGTTTATCAACAACTGGTTTTGGGCTACAAGTTTCAAGACCTCGATTCCATAGCAAAATACACCCAATTGGCAAAAGAGAGTATCGCAGGATCCTATTATCCATTAAGGCAAGCCCAGGCTATTGGTTATGAAACGTACATTGCATTTATGCAAGGCAGATACGATGAAAGCCTGGATTTAGCTGATGAAGTTTTAGCTACATTGGAAGGTCTGGAATCAGAAGAAGCAGTGGCTCTGAGAAGGCGTACAATTAACGATCAGGGAACTATGTACGCCGCTCTTGGTATGTATGAGCTTGGGTTACGCAAATTTTATGAGCTGTTTGAAATATATGAACAGGAAGGGAGTATCAATGAAAGCTATTACGTTGCATTAAGTAACATTGGGGTGATGTATAACCGGCTCAAATACTTTGAAAATGCCCTCGAAATATTTCTTCGCCTGGATAAAGAAATGCCCGCGGAATATGAATCCAGAATGAGTGTACCTGTAAATTTAGGATTCATTTATTATGACTTAAAAGAATTTGAAGAAGCAAAATTTCATTTAAATCAAGCTTTGGCCCTTGAAGGGAATATTGATCCGAGGGTATATGGATTATCAAATTTCAAACTTGGACAAGTATATAATGCCCAGGAACAACATGAACAAGCCATTGATGCATTTAATGCTTCTATTAATATTTTCAGAGATCAAAAAAATGAGCTTGAAACCGTTCAGTCTATTAATGGATTAGCCCAGGCGTATCTGGGGCTTACCCAATTGCAAAGGGCTTATGAGTATGGTTTGGAAGGGCTTGAAATAGCGGATCGGTATAATGCGATTCCTGAGAGAAAAGCTATCTTAGAGAGTCTGTATTTAATTACAAAGGAACAAGGCAATTTTGAAGAAGCCCTGGATTACCACGAACAATTCAAGGAAATATCAGATTTTATTACTACCTCAGAGACAACTTCCGAAATCGAGCGATTAACGGCAGAGTATGAGTACCAAAAAAAGGAAGAGCAACTCATTGCCGAAACCAGACAGAGAGAACTGATTAGCCAGGCCAAAATCGAG
>JAKSCW010000128.1 GCA_022360375.1 Balneolales bacterium | reverse complement strand
TTAACGCCTCGATGGGGATGACTTTACCGGTCACGGCAGTGTTCCGGATCTACGCGGGTGATGCCGTTCTTTTTCATCCAGTTGGTTAAGTTGGCGGGTGTTGTCTGGTAACGGGTTGAGATGAAGGCTTTAGTCGCCCCATTGGCAAGCAGTGCTTCAATTTCCGGCCGGAAGGGATCAAGCTTACTCTTTCCAGGACCTTTTGGACGTCCCAGAGATGCCCCGGCGGCCTTCCGGGCGCGCAGGGCTTCCTTCGTTCGCTGGGAAATCAGATCGCGCTCTATTTCGGCGGCCATGGAAAAAGCCATGGCGATGATCTTGCTTTGGATAGTATGGTCGAGTTGCCAGTCCCCTTTGACAGAGTACACGCATATTCCCCGTTGCATGGCCACGGACAGGATCTCCAAGCACTCCAGCATACTGCGTCCCAACCTGGACAATTCGCTGACAATCAGACAGTCACCATCACCAAGGTCATCGATAATTGTGGCGATGGCGCGTTTCCGCCAGGAAATTTTGCAGGAAGCTTTCTCTTCCACAAATTCAACATGGCTGAGGCGCTTCTGATTGGCCAGCATTAAAATATCAGACTTGTTTTTATCCAGGTCCTGATCCGTTGTGGATACACGCAGATAACCCACAGCTTTTGTCTGATTTTTAGTCAGAGATGACGTTTTTGATGCCATGAATGAAGAAAACCCTGAAAACTGCGTTTTTCTATAGGATAACAGCTCATTTACACATTGTATTTCATTAATGATAGTCGATAATAAAAACGTTCGTTTTTGGTATAGTCTGAGATTTCGTTGGACACAACTTATTTGGTAACAAACAAAATATATAATTAAGGAATGTTAAGATGGATATTCGGCGCTTACAGCGTCTAATTCGAATAACGAAAAAGATAGCAAAGAACTATGATACCTTTAGGTTCAGTGCAGAGGATTTGTCGAGCCTCCGTAGTAACCTATTATCTAAAATTCCAACTTCTGAATTGCGGGAACTTGCAAGCAATACGCTGGAAAATCATGCACGGGCACTTTCAGTTGGATGGGATGACGGAAGGTCTTACTTCGTTGTTAAGTGTAACGATGCCACATTGGGTTTACTTGGTTATCAGCACCGTGATTGGGACCCAGATGATGTTTACTGGGGCGGTTGGATAATTCTATCCTCTTTAGCTGGACCTAAAGCTAAGCTGTATTGTTTTTTTGAAACTCTTCGTATACTTATAGAACAAACGGATGCTACCTGTCTTTATATTGAAGCCTACGGCTCAGAAGATGGGTCAAATATAGCTAAAATCTATCGAGAACTCGCCTTCCAACAAGTAGGTGAAATTGACGGGTTTTACAAAGATGGCTCCAAAATGCTCATTTACCGTCTGGATCTAACATTTCTAAAATGACCAATAAGCCAGATCGTGCCATTATTTTGTATACAGAATTTGGGCTGGGTCCAAAGAAGTTTTCTGATCATCTGGCAAACGCGTGCGAATCTGTTGGAATTGAATGCTCTCAGGTGGCTTTGGAAGAGTTTTTACCTGAGAAAATCACGTCTGTCCTGTTTAATTCTTATAAGAAGTGGATTCGGAATGATCCAAAGAAAAACAGTCCCTTTTTTGGCCGACTACTTTACCTTTTGATTTATTTTGTTTTGGAAAAACTTCCTCGCAATTACTTTAAAAAATTGGAAAAGAAGTTGACGAAGAATTCTCCTGGACTACTGATTACTGTGTCATTTTATCCAACTTTCTTCGCTGTACTCATGAAAAAAAAGTGTGGGGCTAATTTTGAAATACTGAGTTTTGCTCTTGATTTTGGACATTATTATGCGTGGCCACGTCAAACAGAAAGGGTATACGTTCCTCACCCTGAATTGATTTCTCAGATGCAGCCTAATATTTCCGGAGCGGTATGTAACTATTCATTTACTACATCTTATGAAGCTCGTAGAAATCCCTTGAGTTATGAAAGTGACATCTTAGTGTGCGGGGGGGGATGGGGGCTTGGAAAGATAGTCGATGTTGCAGAAATGATTGTTCGTTCGTTCCCCGATTCTACTGTTAAGATAATTTGTGGTGATAATAGAAATGCACTGTATCGACTGTCGAAACTCGCAAACAAAAAGGTTTCAGTGTATGGGCTTATGCCATCTTTAGTTCCTTATATTGCTTCTACCCGTGTTATTGTAACCAAAGCCGGAGCTGTGACAGTATTAGAGGCCATTAGCCAGAATAAGCCAGTTGCTATTAGTGCCTCTTTACCGGGCCATGAAGAAGAAAATGTGGATTTTCTTGTACGTACAGGAAGCGGGAAGGATTGTAGGTCCGGAAGCGAGCTTGTTAGATTTATTAATGAAATACTATTTAGACCAGTATCACTTGATCAGAATGTATTCTTATCATTTACGCATGGGCCAACACTTACACAACTAATAAAAGGAGCAAAGCAGGTTGGTTTGGACAATCAATAGACAGGGTTACTTACATAAAACGATTAGTTCGGTAAAGTTTGCTCAGAGAAACCCAAGATATTCTGCCTATTACCTGAAAAACCGGCGAATGATAAGGGATACTATCCGATCATATAAGAAAACAGGATACGTCAATCCAGAAAGCATAAGGATTGTGGCTATAAAATTGACAACAAGTTGCGATCTCAGATGTTCAATGTGTTTTCAGTGGCGTGAGCAGGGTCTGCACTCCAAAGTTTCAAAATCGAAAATAGACATAAAGCAAGCGGATTCCTTGTTTGCTTTCGCTGGGAATGTATGTAGAAATTTTGTTTTAAAAGGCGGAGAGCCCTTAGTTCACCCTGACTTCTCTGATTTCGTAGATGGTATTTGTTCCCGAGGTTCGATCGTCAATTTGTGTACAAACGGAACTCAGATTCATCGCCACATGGATGTATTACTAGAGCACCACTCTCAGACGACATTTCTGATTTCCGTTGATGGTCTTGAAGAAACGCACGACTCTATACGAGGAGCAGGTTCGTATCAAAAAACAATTTCAAATTTAAAAACAATTTGTGAAAGAAAGAAGCGTGACAAATTACGCTGGGTCATTGGTATCGAGGTAACACTGCAGCCGGAAAATCTAAATGAAGTCCAGGCTATTATACATACAATGGAAAAAATAGGAGTGGACTGGATCGTTTTCAATCATTTATGGGTTGTTCCCATTCCAGCCAGGTATGAACTGAAGGAGAAAATCCTGAAGTACACACTAAGGCCTCCAAAGACTCTGGATGGTTTTGATATCCCATTCAATGACGAAAAGGTAGTAAATAGATTTGTTGAAGCTGCTGAAAAAATAAAAAACAGCAAATCATCTGTTCCGGTCTTTGTTTCACCAAATTTTTCTGCCAAAGAAGCGAATCTTTACTATAAAGGAGATCTGCCGCCGCCAGAGTATTATCTGAAATTTGGAGTTAAAATAGACATTGACTCTAATGGAGATATTGTTCCTTCAACCATGTTTCCGGAGTTTTCCCTAGGATCAATATATAGCAGTTCAATTGAAGAAATTCTTCAGGGGAAACTGTATCAGTCTGTAGCAGAAGACCTTAGAAAAAACGCCTGGAAAGTATTTCAGGCAGATCCGGATTCTTACAACTTTTCTTTATGAACCCCCTCGATAAACTAAGATATGCCTTGGAGCATGAGATCCGATCAATAAACGGCTCTAGAGGTCTGAGTCGGCTAGATCATTCCGAAACGATCTATTTTTACATTGCCAAATTTGTTCTAAAGGCAGTTTTTCGCATTGACATACTAGTGTCAATCTACGAAAGATGCAGAATACCAGGTGATTCATGGAATACCCTTGAAAACATTCTCTCGTATCTAAAGATCGACGTTCATGCCAAAGAGATAGAATCTAAAATTCCACATTCCGGTGCAACAGTAGTTGTAAGCAATCATCCAACCGGAATCATTGATGCACTGGCATTAGCCACTGCTATACGCCAGGTTCGTAACGATATAAAAATAGTTGGCAATCATACATTGCAAGCTTTTGAGGAATTAGATGAACTTGTTATTCCCGTCGATCCGGTGAGCCCCTGGGATTTTAACCCAATAAATATCTCGCAACTCAGGCGGGCAAAAAGGTGGTTATTACAAGGACATTTATTAATTGTTTTTCCAGCCGGTGATGTTTCACATTTCAGAATTTCAAAGGGCGCTATAGCTGATTCAGACTGGAATGATACTGCAATCAGACTAGCAGAATCGGTAGATGCCAACTTTGTTCAGATGTTTATAAAGGTACCCACTGACGTGATTACTCACTACTTAGGTGCAATTCATTGGACGTTCAGAACGTCAATTATTATCAGAAGATTAAAACACTGGAGGGGCACTGTTTTTCGCATCATCTGAAATTGAACCTTTCCGAAACTGAGAAGAAATTCGCAAGGAAATGGGAAATCGATCGGATAAGGTCAAATAATGTGAGAATTTCAGTCGGATAAAATCACTTAATGTGGGCAGGCCTGCGGATACGGTCAAACAATGTGAGCAGGCTTTGGATTATAAAATCACGGAAAGTGAGACGGGAAAACCAGATAAGTGCGGGAATCCGGACTTATAAATTCAAGCATCTACATGACGTGGTCTAATAGATTTGTACACACCAGTTAAGAGATAATCCTCAAAACTGGAGTGAAAAATGGCTGTAAGAAAGAAGTACTCAAAAGAATTTAAATTAGATGCGATTAGCTTGGTAATAGATCAAGGCTATTCGAAG
>JAKSCW010000146.1 GCA_022360375.1 Balneolales bacterium | reverse complement strand
TTTGCGGCGTTTCTTTTCTGGCCGGATGCGGAATCAACTGCGTACCTTGAGACTGGCAGTACTACAGAAGTAGTAATGTACAAACAAGCAACTTGTATGTGCTGTGCAAAATGGGCAGATCACATGGCAGAAAATGGCTTTGAAGTCGAGCAAATTCCTACAGATACTTTAATGGAAGTGAAAACGCAAAATGGAATTAGTATGGAAAATGCCAGCTGCCATACCGCTTTTGTAGGAGGGTATGTAGTGGAGGGGCATGTTCCTGCTAAAGAAGTTGAACGGTTATTGGCCGAAAAGCCTGATGCCATAGGATTAACTGTTCCGGCAATGCCTATCGGTTCTCCAGGGATGGAAGTAGAAGGACGAGAAGCGGATAATTATGATGTACTGCTGATTGCTCGTGATGGCAGCACATCAGTTTGGGCCTCTTATTGAGCGGGAGCCGCTTGTTGAACGGGAAGTGTTAGTTCTTTTTCGCCCGCATTACTGAAGTTCAGAAAGAACGTAACAATATCACCTTCCGCGACATCCTGGAATGGACGTATAATCATTATGTGCATTCCTCCGGGTTTTAGCTCAGCACTGGAGTTTGATTCGATTGGGATCATCCCGATTTCACGCATACCCATCATTCCCCCTTCTTGCTCAAAGGATTCATGAATTTGGGTGTCATCCGTAACATTAGAAGTAACGTTAATAAGGGTATCAGTGCTTGCGGTACCATTTCTGATGGTAAAGTAGGCGGCGGTCATCATGCCGGCACTTCCCGGGCGAACCCATCCATCAATAATATCAATATTTCCCGAGGTTATTTGGGCTTCGTTTGAGGGTTCATTTTCCTTCTTTTGTTCGCAGGAAACAAAAGAAGCGGTGATTAAAAGGAGTAGGATTGTTTTTTTCATCGAATTGCCTGTAAATCTTCAACAATTAGTCTGGGGACTGAGGGTTGGCTTCCTCCATATTCAATGATGAGTTTAGCCTGGGGATCCATGACCATCATTTTATCGGAGTGGTTAAGAAAGTAAATTTCATCTCCGGCTTCGGTAGTGGTTGTAAAAGATACCTGGGTGCGAACCCGCATACTATCCATCATTTCAGCAACAATAATGGAATCGCCGGTAATGAAGTCGAAGTTTTTGTCTACTCCCCAAACTTCCTGGTATTTTTTTAGTACCGAAGGTGTATCCCTTTTCGGGTCAAAAGAAACCCCTAGAAAATGAACATCATCGGGGGTGTTAAGCTGCTCCTGGATTTCCTTCAGGTTTTTGGTAACAAGAGGGCATATATCCGGGCAATTTGTGTAAATAAAACCCATGACCACATATTTGCCTTCATAATCGTCGGGGAAGGTTACCTTTACGCTGTCCTGGTTTATTAACACGAAGGATTTATCGCCTAAATCGTCGATGTATGTAGTGCGCTGGCAGGCAATTAAAAGAAAAAAAAGTAAGGGAAAATAAGTGATGAATCTCATCTCTCTGATAGTTTATTAGATTAGCGTAAGGTACAGAATCTATGATATACCTACATAAGAACCTTTATGAAAAGATGATGCTTCAATGATAATGTTTGAGTTCATGATCGTGGGCATCGCATGGTTCAAATTCAAACTCGAGGGTTGAATGAGCAATTTCAAAGTTATCATGAAGAATTTTTTTTAATGCATTCTTTACCTCCTCCATTTTATATACATCTTCTTTTTCTATTACCACGTGGCATTCAAGCATAGTTTGTGATTCATCCAGCTGCCAGATATGTAAATGGTGTACGCCACATACTTCAGGTATTTCATTCATTGCCCGTGTTAATGCTTCTGCATCCAGGTTTTCGGGTTTTGACTGCATTAAAATATCGATGGTTTCCTTAAGCATATGGTAGGAATGCCAAAGGATGTACCCACCAATCAAAACTGTTAAGAAGGTATCGATCATATACCATTGATACTGATAGATAAGCCAGCCGCCGATAATAACCCCGACGGAAGAAAGTGCATCTGAAAGAATATGGATATATGCACTTTTCATGTTCAAATTTTCCTTCGATTCTTTGAACAAAAGTGCAGCAGTTATCACATTTCCAGCTAACCCGATAATAGCTACCCAAAACATGGTTAATCCATCTATAGCCTGGGGATCTAAAAATCGTTCAATTCCTTCTTTAATAAGGAAAAGAGCCACAATAACAAGTGTGATCAAATTGATAAATGCACCGATTATCTCAGCACGCTTATAACCAAATGTTTTGCTCGCATTTACCCCTTTTTTCCCAATCTTTCTTGCAAAAAGACTGATTCCCAATGAAAGTGTATCGTTGAGATTGTGAACCGCATCGGAAAGAAGGGCAAGACTGTTCGACAGGATTCCACCAATAACCTGGGCGATTGTAATGGCAAGATTAAGGAAGATGGAAAACCAAAGTTTTCCTATCGAAGAATCATCAATTCCGGGATGATGTTTATGATTATGAGCCATTGCTGAAAAAGTACCAAAATCGGTGCAAAGAATGTATTAACCTATGTACCAAATACCGAAACTTATCATGAGGGAAACAAGCATTAAAAAGTAAGCCTGTTTTACCGGTTTGGCGGGTAGCAATGTGTGTACAGGGTGTAATTCAAGATAGGATTCAAGTTCTTTTCTCTCCTCTAATTCCTTATCAGTTAATGTACGTTCGTCCAGAATAAGTAATTCAGACTTTCCATCCATTTCTTCGATATAGTCGTTTAAGAAGTGAACAATTGTATGTTCATCAACCGTTGCTAAGCCGCTTATTATCAAATACGAAGGTATTCCTACCATAAATATGGCAATGGCAACCAAGGATTTGTCATACACACTTAAATCAACAAAAAGGCCCATAATCATACTGATCATCGCCGCAAGCCCCATAATGCAAAGCAATGCACTCAATATGAGGCGCAATTTCCAGTTGTTTAATCCTTGCTTAAGCAAATCTCAGTTATTTGACTTTTGTTCCTTCCACTCCTCCAGGAGTAACCGCATTAGTGACTCTGCCGAAGTTACACCAAGTTGGCGTATGGATTCAATATCTAATTCATCATGTACTTCAAAAGTGAGTGCATCAATACCAAACTCTCTATATAACCAGTTTTTTGCAATTGGAGAACTGGTATCAAATTCTTCAGCAACAAAGTGCAATTCCGGGTTTTCAGTATCAACCAAAGGGAACCATCGCTGGGTTAAATTATCCGGGATAGTTTTTACGTCTTCATTGATTGGATAAAATATATTCTCGTTGGTTGAATGAAAATCGATACCGTACATAACCCGCAGGTTTGAGTTTTGTGTTTGTAGTATAAGAGCATCGCGGACAGCCTGAGTTTCAGGTTGATTAAAATTTTTCCAATCCCGATTTAAATCAACTCCCCTGGCATTGTGCCTCCAATGTCCATTAACCACTCCATCCGGGTTTACCATGGGAAATGATTTCACAATGAATTCTTTCCGAAAATCCCGGGCTAAGGGGGTATCTGATATCAAGGTATTGAAGAAGTATTGGTACGTTCGATAGCTTGAAACTTCCGGTGGATGTTGCCTGCTTAGTAAAACTAAAACTCCTTTTTGAGGTGAATCTGCGGTTTCATCAACTGTGATTTGAAGGATAGGCCGCTTCTCATTCGAATAACCCACGGTATCTATGGAAATAAAATCCTGGTTGTAAGCGCTTATTGTCTTCACTAAGTCGGAAAAACGAATATGTTCCAGAAAATGTGCAGAAATTCGTTGGGGAGTTTCTTCCAGAAAAATCCTGAATGAAGCGGAACCCGTTGCACTGTCATATTCTGCATTCTGAATAATATGCGAGAATGTGAGACCCTCTGTTTGGCGATAAATTTTAGGCAGGTAGCGGTGCTCGCCTTCTTTGTATTTTAGCCGAAGGTTAATCGCCCGCGCTTCATCTCCCCAAATATCAAAAGCATACCAGGGGCTGTTATTTATAGGAAAATTCTCGGGTGTAATAAGAACTTCAAATGTATTTTCGTTAACCTGATAAAAATCTACAGCTCTTGCGGCTTCGAATTCGTTGCTTACCCAAACTTTCGGCGTACCGGCACCAATTATTCGTTGTTTTTGAGGGATAATGGTTTTTCCGGTTGTGTTTGTAACATCCGGGGGATCGTAAGAAAACCCGGTAAATTCTGAGGTAGATTTACAGGAAGTGATAAGAATTGAAACAACAATCAAATATCTTAATTGAATCATAAATGCCCTACTTTTTAAGGATAGTATAGAAATTTGAGTATAAAAAGCTTTCTTATATCAGCATTTTAATGGATTTCAGTTGAAGGAATATACCCGGTTAAATATCATCATTCTCCTAAGCATTTATGTGAATTTAGTTCAAACCATGGATACTACCTTTGCTCAAAATACTTATAACGAGCAAGATCGAATCTGGAATGTTGAAATAGAGGGTAATTCCAGCTACGAGGATATTGTAATTAAACAGTACATAGCAAATGAAAACCCAAATTTTTGGGGAAGGCTTTTAAATTTAAAAAAAGCGGGTGCATCCATTTCAGAAGAAGAAATTCTGAAAGATGTGATCAGAATTGAGCGGTTTTACTACCGGAGAGGGTTTCCGGAGGCAGATGTGAATTATAGAATCCAATCTAAACCCAGAGAATGGCAAAAAGAATTGATTTTTGAAGTGAGTGAGAACAGGCCTCTGCTTATCAATTCTGTGGAGATACTACTTCAAACAGATGAAGTTTCTGAAAGTATCATCCTCCAATCTCAGTCATACCAAAGGGAATTGAATCGTATTCCCTTTCGTAATGGAAGGCGGTACCAGCAAATTCAGCAAATTGAAGTAGTGGGCAGCCTCACCAAAGTTATTCGAAATCTTGGTTTCCCGTATGTATACACAGAGGTTGAAGCAGACATAGATGAGGCCCGAAGTTTAGCAGATGTACGCTTAATTATTGATACCGGCCCCCGGGCTCGTTTAAACAATGTTTTAATTGAAGGGAATGAAACCATAAGTTCTTCCTACATTTTAAGGGAAACCGGGTTACAACAAGGCGAATTCTATAACGAAGAAGATATAGCGGATGCCCAACGTGAAGTTTATAAGCATCACCTCTTCCGGCTGGCACTAATCTCTACCCCGGAACAAGTACAAGATTCTACCGTTGATATTGCACTCCAGGTAAAAGAATTACCTCTTCGATCATTCAGGATACGTGGCGGGGTGGGCGACTTTGACAGAGATCCTTTATGGTGGCAGTTGTTGCGCTTTCAATCGAGCTGGGTATACCGGAATGTAGGCTCAAGGGGCCAGCAATTTAGCATTACCGGGAAACTCTCCTATTTTGATAAGAGCATGGATCTGGAGTACCTGTTTCCTTATGTATACAACACAAAAAGCAGTTTTATTGTGAATCCATATCTTGAAAATAAGATCGAGGAATCCTATTCCATTACTTCCGGGGGGATCATAAACTCCTTTGGATATGAATACAGTAGAAACCTGACGGGGACTTTTTCCTACGAATTTGCATTGAACAATGAGTACGATTTAAGAATCGAAAACCCGGATAGCTTATTAGAAGTTCTTCCGGATAGTATTCTGGCATATAATATTTCTTCCTTTTCATTTAATGCTTATTACGCACTGGGGTTACAATCCGGTAAACGTGGATGGATTATTCAGCCTTACTGGGAGCTCTCAGGGTTGTTTGGAGAATCAAGTTTCAGTTTCCAGAAAATCAGCCTGGATGTTCGAAAATACACGCAGGTTAATCCATCTTTGGTGGTGGCAACCCGTGTTCAGGGTGGGGCTATCTACTATGCAAAACAGGATTCTCTTCCCTCAGATATTCTTTACTATGCAGGGGGAACAAGTTCAATTCGGGGGTATAGCCGGCAGGATGTAGGGCCAAAACGTCCCGAACTTAAAACCAACGAGCTTGGCAGCATTGAAGACGTTGAATTCATTCCATTAGGAGGAAATAGTGTATTTAACTTCAATATCGAATTCAGGCAGCAATTAGATAGAATGTTAAAGGGATTCGGTGTGGCTGCGTTCCTGGATGGAGGTCAGGTTTGGAGAGATTTGCCGAATTTAAGTAGCAGGCCTGTTCAGTATGGAGCGGGCGGCGGTTTAAGGTATGATTCTCCTATTGGGCCCATTCGGATTGATGTTGCCTATAAAGTTAATCCCAATGATGATGACCTTCAGATTTATCAGGGGGTGGATTACGGCGGGAGCCGGTGGCGGGTTCATTTTAGCATTGGTCAGGCATTTTAGTGAGCAAGGGGTTTCCAAATATCGTCCGTTATTCAATAATCTCAGTAGCAGTTATTGGTTTGCTATTTGTGGGAATCCGGTTTTCTTTTAAGTCGCAGTTTGTACTTGAAAAAGCCAGAGTGTTGGCCGAGCAACAAGTTTCGAAAGCAACCGGGTTTGAAGTTCAGATCGGGGAAATAGAAGGAGATTTGTGGAAAAAAATTCAGGTTAAGGGAGTCACTATGCTTTCTGAACGGGAATGGCTTTCTTTGGAGGAGATTTCGCTAAGCTATACCGCGGTCAGTTTTCTTTGGGGTACCCCTCTCATTCATTCATTAGAAATGACAGAATTCTCTGTACATATTTCTGACGAACTGATTTCTTCAATAGAAAGGGAGAACAATAATCGTGGCAGTTCCGCTGAAAAAGAAAATGCCCGACTTGTGGTAGAGAATATTTCACTGCAGCAGGGAGAAATTGCATTTCTGTTACCTGAATTCTTGCCTGATTCCACCCTTCTTATTTCCGGGGTAGACCTACAGGCTTCTTTAGAATTACTTGAAGAAAATGCATTTACTCTGGAAAGTTTAACGTTTGAAATCCTGGAGGGAAGGCTTCCTGAACCCATTAAGGTGAATACCAGTGGGGGCGTTCTTGGAGAAGAAATAACACTTAATGAGTTAATTCTGGAAACGGGAAAATCATTAATAACTGCTCAGGGGTTTTCAAATATGTCGGATACGACATTGTTGGCTGGCTTGGAAACAGCTCCATTTTCTATTTTGGAATTAGAACCTTTTACCGGTTTTGAACTCCCTGAAGAAGACCTGGAGATGTCGATTGCTGTAATTGGCAATTCCGACAGTTTAACCTTCGAATTATCGATGGATCACCCGTTGGCTCCGGAATTCTTTGTAACCACAGGGATTGAACTGGGTTCCGGGCCCAAAGTTACTCACTTTGGAGTCACAGGAGCCGGGCTGGACGTTGCATCACTTACCAACGATTCGATCCCGGTTAAGACGGCTGATTTCAGAATCTCGTTGCAAGGAGAACTCACGAAAGAAATTGAACATGCAGATATCATATGGGGGTATACCTTTACCGAGCTTGAACTTCAGGATTACTATATCGATCGATTTATTGGAAGCGGAACTCTGATTTCCGATAGCCTGATTGGCCATATTGGAGTGAATCCTCATTTTGAAAATCAATTAAACGCATATCCAAAAATTCATGGCCTGTCTACCAATCTTCCAATATGGAGTCTGAATCTTGGGATTAAAAATCTGAACCTGAAAGATTGGGTAAAAGAAGTACAGCCAGACACCGATTTACATTTTTCTGTTTTATTTGAAGGCGCCGGATTTTCTTTGTCTGATCAGGATTGGAACTACTCATTAACAGGGTATGATTTAGCTGAATTCATTGGGATAGATACCGCTGGTAATGGAAGCATTATTCCAAGAATGGATTACACCAGCAACGAAATTGCAAGCCAGAAAATCGACAGCTACGAATTAAAAGGTTCGATAAACCAGCAACGTATTGAAGCAGAGGGCTATGTGCAAATTGATGAGAGTAAAATCGAATTTAACGGTGTGGCCACAGAGTTCTTAACAGAAAATATTTTGTTCAACTATTCGATATTTACAGATGGCTTTGATGTAAGTGAGATTAATGCTTTTTCCGATTTCCCAACTTCATTGAGCCTGAGCATAGCAGGAACAGGTTCAGGGATAAATCCTGAAGAGTGTACGGTTACCGGGTCTGTTTTTCTGGAGAATAGCATAGTGAACAATTCCTTCATCCAGTTGTTTACTACAGAATTGAGATTGGAGCAAGGAATTGTACAGATTTCAGATGGTTTACTCATCAGTGATGTGGCGGATGGAGCCGTTAAAGGAAGGCGAAACATCACTGATATCAACGATCCTGATAACCGGTTAACCCTGGATTTAATCTTAAAAGATATTCAACCATTGGCGGCGCTCACTAATTTTGAACAAATCAATGGTGTTGGGGAGTTTTCCACTGAAATAACACAGGATAGTTTGGGGCTCCTGAACGGTGATATCCAACTCAATCTTTCTGATGTTCAACTTGATTCCGTGTTTTTCGCTTCCAGGATTCAGGGGAATACAAACATTGATTTTAAAGCTACTAAGCTTTTCCAAACTGATTTAAACATTGAAAAACCTATCATCAACAAAATTACCCTCGAAGATGTTAATCTGGTTACCGAGGGATTAGCCACTCAGGATTCGATGTCTGCTTCCTTCGAATTAGATATTGTGGGGAGCGATCGTGGGAGATTAGAGCAGAAAGGGTTTTTCAGTACTGATTTTTTGAATGAAAACGTGGAAATAGAATTCAACGAGTTTAATTTTATTTCGGAAATCTCGGAGTTAAAACTTCAGCAACCCTTCCATGTAACACTTTTTAAGGATGGTTTCGGAACCGATTCTTTGATCCTGAAATCAGAATCAGGAGCATTTGCCAATGTAGGGGTTCCCTATTTCTACCAACAAGAACAATCTGCATTTTTCAGAGGCGAAAATTTCAATTTTGGCTTAATCCAGGACATTGTGTTCGGGGAAAGAATTGTGGACGGGCTTCTGTCCGGGGCTTTTGAATACAACCGGGTGGATAGTGAAGTTTCCGGGGAGGGCCTGGTTTCTCTTAAGCATCTGAACTATAAAGAAACAATTCTCGATTCAGCTCAAATCTCATACCATATTTATGAAGAGCGATTGGATTTAAATGGCATCATTTTTTGGGATGGTGAACCAAAAGTTGTGGGTTTGGCTAATGTTCCATTCGTATTTGACGAAGAAGCTTTGGACGATGAATTTTTTGCCCGACCCGTTACCGGGTCTCTCACAGTAAGGCCTTCGTCAATAGACAGGTTCCAGGGTATTTTAAACGATGTGGGGATAACAGAAACGAATGGAGTTTTAAGTTTCAATGGGGCAATGAGTGGTACTGCCGGCCAGCCTTTATTCCAGGGGAATATAGAACTGGAAGATCCAATTCTTTCCGGAATAGAAGCCGATACTGTATTTGCAAGTTTTGAGTACAATAACAGTGCAGAAAAATTGGATATTTCTTCAGAAATCTATGCCGGGAATGAAAGAGTGGCACAAGTGGATATAGATTTTCCTGTGGGCTATGATTTCAGAAATTTTGTTCTGGATTTACCCGATAAATCAGACAGTTTAAGTATTGAAGTGTTTTCGGATGATTTGAATTTGTCCATCTTTAATGACTTCCTGGATGAAAACTATGTAGCAAACCTCCAGGGTAATTTGGATGCAGAATTATTGGTGGCAGGCCCGATCGAACTGTTGAATCCTACAGGCTATTTAAGCTTATCAAATAGCAGTATTTCAGTTCCTTACACTGGAATTCAGCTCAATGATATTCTTGCCGATATCTCATTTACCGAAAATCAACTGGTACTGCACGATATATCCGCAACCAGCGGAGACGGCTCTTTAAGTTTAAACGGGCTTATGGATTTGGAAGGAATCATTCCTACCCGGGTAAATCTAAAAGCCAGTGCAAATCGATTCGAGCTTTCTGATACGAGAGATATAAAAATGGTAGTTGACGTTGATGGAAGAGTAATTGGAGATGCTACCCGCCCTACTGCCATTGGTGAAATACAGATTGTTAACGGATATTATTATCTAACGGATTTCGGGGACGGCTTAATTGAAGAAGTGGAACTGGAAAAAACGCAAATAAAATCCTTTGCTCCGTTTGATTCTTTGGCAATAGAAATGCTGCTGGAGGTTGAAGATAATTTTTTTATTCGAAGCAGAGACTACCTTGACCTGGAAATAGAGGTCGCCGGGGATTTAGATGTGCAAAAGCAAACCGGTGGAGAATTGTATCTGTTTGGTGATATGAGATCAAAAGAAGGGTACATACGGCCACTTGGTAAACGCTTTGATATAGAAACCGGGGAATTGGTGTTTCTGGGGCCCGCCGATAATCCGGAATTAACTATTCGCAGTAGGTTTGTTCCGGATGTACGCCAAAAAGGGGAATCGGTTATTTTGTACTACATTGTTGAAGGGCCACTAAAAGAACTGGATGAGAATAGCTATAGATTTGAAAGTGATCCGAACATGGAGCAATCCGATATCATATGTTATACTATGTTCAATAATCCATGTAATCTTCTGGAATCCTGGCAGAGTGTGATTGCTGAAGGAAACATGGATCAGGCTGCTGTAAATGCACTTGCCCAGGTTCTTATTGATGAGGTGGAAACGCTGGCCACTCAGCAACTTGGAGTAGATGTGGTTCAGATTGACAATTCAGGCACCACCGGAGCCACTTCCATTCGAACCGGCTGGTACCTGAATGAAAAGACCTTCTTCACCATTATCAACGAAATCACCAGTTCAAACCCAAAAACCTTATTCATGCTGGAATACATTATCAACGAGAACCTCGATTTGATTGTAACCCAGGGTGATGATAAACGCCAGGGAATTGAACTCCGGCTTCAATTCGATTATTAACTATTAACCAGCAGTTAGTTCTTCGTAAGCGGTATTGAGAACAAAATCTAAACCCAGGAACCACCCCTCAAACTGGAACTCTTCAAATCCGGGCAGTACTTCGGTTGCTGCAATTTCTTCTTTGGACATACCCTTGGCAATCCCTTTTTCGGTATGCGAAATTGCCGCCTCTAAAAAGTCACTATTCCGCAATACATCACCTTTCGAACCGGTTACCCCAAAACGCGGGTTAGCATGGCCAAAAATATAAATGGCATCTGTTGGTAATTCAGTGGCAGTTTTTCGCAGTACTTCAACCCAGTTGCGCATATGCGCACCCGCACCAGGATCAATGAAAGGAAAGGCCCGGTTAAATACCAGGTCTCCCATGTGGGCAACATTCGCATTTTCGAAAAAGATTACAGAATCGCCTCCGGTATGCGCCCGGCCATAGTAAGTTAAATGAACTTTTTCATCCCCAACTTCTTCACTCCATTTTTCAGAATAGGTTAAGTCGGCATAAACTTGTGCATCAACGGTTTCCTGGCCACGTTGTTCTGCAGCTGTTTTTTGGTATCCCGGAACGTTTTCATGAGCTATAATATGGGCGGTATAGTCTTTAAAGGCGCTATTCCCAGCAGTATGGTCTCCATGGTGATGAGAGTTTATCAGGTAATCCATACCACGTGTTGTTCTTTCTTTCATACCCGCGATGAAGTTTGCGGCATTAGCCGGATATTGTGAATCTACGGCAACAAGGGCATCATCATTTAACAGCCAGCCAATAGTTCCTCCCCGTTCAGTATACATTCCAACATTTCTGCGAATTTCTGTGAAATTGGAAAGGCGTTTGGATTTCCCGAAAAGTGATAATGGTAAAAAAGCACCCGCGCTAACAAGTGCAGAATTCAAAATGAAATTTCTGCGATTCATAGTAGTTAGTTTTGGTTAGTAAGATGCTCATTCAACCAAAGCAGCAATCAAATCGTTTAATCGCAGGGCTTTAATAATGTAATGGCAGCGGGCTATGCTTCCATTTCATCACGAATAAGAAGAAGAATGGCAGAATGGGGCACAATAAGGTACTTCTCATTCTCGAACTCAATTTCATGAGCCCTGCTTTTCAGGAAAATGGCTAAGTCGCCTTCCGAAGCTTGCATACCAATGTATTTAGTATCATCATGAGATTTCCAGGCTTCGTCCACTTCCATGTTAGGAATGGGATAACCAGGGCCTGTTTTTAAAATATACCCGCTTTGGATTTCCTCTTTCTCTTTTACAGAAGCGGGTAAAACCAAGCCGCTGCGGGTATGGGTTTCCATATCTCGTGGCTTAATTAGCACCCGATCGCCAACAACCACAAATTTTTCGATGGTATTTAGATATTCCTGAATCATATACTACTTTTCATGAAAGATATTAAATCTGAATCTATTTCAGAGAACAACGTTTAAAGCCAGAAAGTAATTTCAAGGTGAACTATGGAAAATAAGTTATGTGTAATTACCGGCGCAAATTCCGGAATTGGTTTTGAAACTGCGAAAGAGCTATCAAGGCAGGGCGCGTATATTGTAATGGTTTGCCGGAATGAAGAAAAAGCAGAAGCTGCGAAGTACGCTATTCAAAAAGAAGTGTCTGGTGCCGGAATAGATATAGTACTTTGCGATTTTTCTATTCAGGCTGATATCAGAAAAGCTGCTGAGCACATCAATCAAAATTATGAGAAGATTGATGTGCTTGTGAATAATCACGGATTTATCGCAAAAAAATACGCGGAAACAATTGATGGATTGGAAGCAACATTCGGGGTGAATCATATTGGATATTTCCTGTTTACCACGTTATTGCTTCACAAAATTATTGCTACCGGCAGGGCACGAATTGTGAATGTAGCATCCAATGCCCATCGCGGAGGAAATTTTGATCCCGAAAACCTGCAACTGAAATCAGGGTTTTCTCCTATGAAAGCATACTCTAATTCTAAGCTATTCAATATTTTGTTCACCATTGAGCTGGCAGAACGATTGAAGGAGACCGAAGTGACGGTGAATGCACTTCATCCCGGAGTGGTTCGTTCCAATTTTGGAAATAATGGATCGTTGCTGCTTGGTTTGTTTTGGAAAGTCGGAGCCCCTTTTATGGTCTCCAACAAACAGGGGGCACAAACCAGCATTTACCTGGCAACCTCACCTCACGTGGAAGGTGTAAATGGTGCCTATTTTGCGAACTCAAAAGCAGTTACTCCAAGAAAGCAGGCAAGAGATTTAGAAGCTGCCAAAAAGTTGTGGGAAATAAGTGAAAAGATTGTTTCTTATGGTTGATAAGTGAAAGATAATCTGGTACAATGGGCTAACAAGAGTTCAGCTTATGAAAACACTTTTTATATCCATTTGTCTCATTATTAGCTTATCAACGGTAGCTATTTCTCAATCCACTATCCCAAAAGAATACCGCGGAGACTTGAGTTTTACTGCTCGTGGAGTATTGGATGGAAATAATGTAGAAACAAACTTCCGTAATCATGGAGAAATGGCTCGTTGGGGGGATATACCATGGGGTTCTTGGGGCAATTTTAATTACATAAATGGAATAGGTTTTATAATGGCAGCCAGGGTACCTGGAGAGCGAGCAAAGTGGGAAGATTACTACGGAGTAGGAATTTCAGATACTACATTAAACCCTGTAATTATCAATTATCGAGATTTTGGAAAACGGGTTAGTCCATATACGGGTGATTTATGGGGTTGGAATCCACTTAATGGTTTCCACAATATCGATGAGTCTTTTCCTACCCCTGCTATATCAACTAATGAAAACTCATGGCCGGAAACCTGGCCAGATCGG
>JAKSCW010000312.1 GCA_022360375.1 Balneolales bacterium | reverse complement strand
CCAAGAGGTACTTTTTCCTGAAGGGCATCCAATACCGGCATGCTTCCTGTTTCTGCATACGTGTAAATATCCTGGGCAATGGATTTTCCGATGCCTTTAATATCAGTCAATGTTTTGCTTCCGATGTATTCATTAATGTCTTCACTTAATCCTTTGATGGTTTGCGAAGCTTTGTCAAAAGCGATGGCTTTGAACCGGTTTTCCCCGGCTAATTGCATCAATTGAAAGATGAGGTTCAGTTTATCCGCTACATCCTGGTTGGTAGGCATTGTTTTGATATAAAAAGTTATTATGAAAGTGGAGCCTTCTTTAGAGAAGCCTTACTATGTCGCAAAATTAAAAATGGAAAATTTAAAATTAGTATTCACCTAATTTTAAATTTTGAATCTTAAATTCATAATTAATAGAAATGAAGAAATTAATATTTACGGCACTTCTTTCTACGCTAATCATAAATGTTGGAAGTGCTCAACTTCAGTCTCCGGCTGAATTTCTTGGGTATCAATTAGGTGATCAATGGACCCCGCACTACAAGGTATACAACTACTTCCATCATGTTGCGGCCAATTCTGACCTGGTGATTATTGAAGATTATGGAACCAGCTACCAGGGTCGCGAACTCACACATGTGGTGGTTACGTCTTCTGAAAACCAGGCTAACCTGGAAGAAATTCGGACCAATAATCTGAAACTGGTTGGATTTGAATCGGGAGAACCCACCGAAAATACTAAGGCTATTGTGTGGCTGAGTTACAATGTTCATGGGAATGAGGCCTCCGCCAGTTCAGCGGCTATGTATACGATTTATGAGTTGGTGACAGAGAAAACCACCTGGCTGGAAGATGTGGTAGTGATTATAGACCCTATGCTGAACCCGGATGGTCGCGATCGGTATGTGAATTGGAGCCGGTCAGTAACCGGTGCTTTTATAAATGTGCACAGAGAATCGCGTGAGCATATGGAGCCATGGCCGGGAGGAAGAACCAATCACTATTATTTTGATCTTAATCGTGATTGGGCCTGGCAAACCCAGAAAGAAAGCCAGCACAGAATTCAGGCATATCTGAAATGGATGCCTCATGTACATGTAGATTTTCATGAACAATTCATCGACAATCCCTATTACTTTGCTCCTGCTGCAAAACCGTTCCATACTGCCATTTCAGGTTGGCAGAGAGAGTTTCAAACTATGATTGGGAGAAATCATGCCCGCTATTTCGACGAAGAGGGTTGGATGTATTTCACAAGAGAGGTGTTTGATTTGTTTTATCCCAGCTATGGTGACACCTGGCCCACCTTTAACGGAGCTATTGGTATGACGTACGAGCAGGCTGGCCATTCTCGTGGTGGACTGGCTGTAGAAACAGCCGAAGGAGATACCCTTACCTTGAGAGACCGCTTGGTTCATCATGGAACTACCGGCCTTTCTACGGTGGAAATTACTGCAATGAATAAAGACCGGGTGGTTGAAGAATTTGGCAATTACTTCAGTGATGTTCAGCAAAATGGAAGTGGCGGGTACAAAACATTTATTGTAAAGCGAACCAGTAATCCCGATAAGGTAGCGATGATGATGCGCTACCTGATTGAGCAAAACATCCGGATACAAACCGCAGCAACTGCCAGCCGCCCCACAGGTTTTAACTATGCAAATGGAGAAGTAGAACGGGTGAATATTGAGGAAGGCGATTTTGTAATCAGTACAAAGCAACCCCAGGGAAACCTGGTGCGGGTACTGTTTGAGCCCAACCCGGAACTGGAAGACTCGGTAACCTATGACATTACAGCCTGGGAATTGCATTATGCCTACGGGGTAGAAGGGTTTGCTTTAACAGGCGACGTTGAAACGACTGGTATTTCTATGGAAACCACCCCGGTTCTTCCGGTTACCCTGGATAATCCATATGCCTACATCGCGAAGTGGAATTCTATGGATGATATGAAGTTCCTGGCGTCTCTTTTGAATCAGGGGGTGCGTCCCCGTTTTGCTCAGCATCCATTCAGTATTGATGGAAAGGCGTATGATAGCGGAACCCTGATTATTACCCGAAACGGGAACCATCTGATGGGTGAGAAATTTGACGATATTGTAAAAACGGCAGCCAGTGTATTTAACCGTGATTTACACCCCGTAGCTACAGGATTTGTCGACACAGGCAAGGATTTTGGTTCCGCTTCCGTGCGGCTTATTGATCCTCCGCATATCGGGTTAATTTCCGGCCCGGAAACCAGTTCAAATAATGTAGGGCACATCTGGCATTTTTTCGATCAGCAGATTGAATATCCTGTTACCATGCTGAATATGGATGATTTGGGCAGTATCAATTGGAGTGATTACGATGTAATGATTATGCCTTCAGGTTACTATGGAGATACATTTGATGAATCTGGTATGGAGGATTTGCTCGGTTGGGTACGAAATGGCGGAACATTGATTGCCCTGGAAAATGCGAACCGGTTTTTAGCCGGTCAGGATGGAATTTCCCTTTCCAGAAAGTCGGGCGTTAATAATGGCGGGGATGATCCGGAAGACAAACTCAGGATTTATGGAGAATCTGAGCGGGAATTTATCTCCAATTTTAATGCGGGTTCTGTCTATGAATTGACGATGGATAATACTCATCCCCTCGCTTTTGGATATGAGAATACCTACATGACCTTAAAACTTGGAAGTACTGCCTACGAGTATCTGGATAATGGCTGGAATGTGGGTGTAGCAAAAAATGGATCCCCAAGAAGTGGGTTTGTAGGTGCAAACGTGCAGGATAATCTTGAGCACTCTTTAAGCTTTGGAGTTCAGAACTTAGGCCAGGGAAACATCGTATTTATGATCGATAATCCATTCTGGCGTGGTTTCTGGCATAATGGAAAACTCCTGGTTGGAAATGCGGTGTTTTTGTTGGGGAATTGATCGTTCTAGGCAACATATTTTTAAAGGCAGGCATGGTATGTGCCATTCTTGCTTTT
>JAKSCW010000140.1 GCA_022360375.1 Balneolales bacterium | reverse complement strand
GATACGGCATTTGTTTCCAAAGCACCGTTTTATTTAAGTACAAACATGAAAGAGAATCCTCTTTTTATGGAGGAAATAAGATACACTGTTATCGATACTGTAAACTGGGAGCAAAAGATAGAATCAACCCCAAGGAATGTTTTTTATTTGGTGCTTCTTGAAGGAAAGCATGTATCCAAAGGGATGCAGCTGGTATCAATACTAGGTTCATTGTTGGGGTCGGCAGCTTATCCCGGGGGATATTTTGTTTCTTATTACTATACAGGTGTGGTTGGAACATTATATGTATTTGACCGTGATTCAGGAGCTCTGTTGTGGAGGGATTATTATTATCGAGAAACTACTTCAATAAATGATCTGGATATGGAAATCATTGTATTTAACCTGTTAAGTAAGTTTGGAAGAGTAAAAAGACCATATCGGCCGTGAAATATAGTTGGAGAATCTATTTGTTTTATAAAATAAAATAAATAGATTTGAGGTATGGAAGTACTATCCCGTACCGAAGAATTACTTTTGCTATCTGTTTGGAAATTGCAAGACAATGCTTATGGGTTGAGCATCCGGAAGCAATTTTCTGAGCTAATTGGTAAAGATATGTCGGTTGGGGCCGTTTATATCCCCCTGGAACGCCTTAAAAAGAAAGGGTTATTAAGTAGTTGGGAGAGTGAACCAACCGAGAAACGAGGCGGAAGATCAAAGCGGTTTTATACATTAACTCAGCAGGGGGTTGCTGCACTGAGTGCAGTAAAAGCATTGCAGGATAAAGCATGGTCAGGATTACCGGAACTTGTTTTCAAAGCATCAAGAGGGTGAAGAATGTCCATTTATAAGAGTTCCAGTGTTTTAAACAAAGTGCTAGAAAAAATCCTACCTCCCGCTCTAACCCATTTAATCGGGGATTTGGAAGAAGAATTACAAGAAAACCTGGAAATACATTCAGCATTTAAAGCTCATGTACTCTTCTGGTTCCGGTTTGTTAAGTCGGTTCCATACTTACTCTATGAATCCTTCAAATGGAATATCATTATGATTTTTAATTACCTGAAAGTTGCCATCCGCAATATCAAAAAGTACAAGGTTTTCTCTGCTATCAATATTTTAGGATTGGCAGCAAGTCTTTCTGTTTGCTTGTTGATTATCCTCTTCATTTATGATCAAAAGAGTTACGATCGGTTCCACGAGGACAGGGATCGAATATACAGGGTAACCACAGATTTCAAATCCCAGGGAAATCTTAGCAGTCACAGATATGCCACTTCTCCGGCAAATCTTTCTGAAATTCTGAGAGAAGAATATCCTTCGATTGAAGAAGTAACCATTATCCGGAGAAGAATAAGCGGTGAAGCCGGGGCAAATGGGAAAGTGATACGGGTAAATGGATTGTATACAGACCCCGGTTTCTTTGATGTATTCTCATTTCAGATGGTGTCAGGTAATCCCGAAACCGCGTTACAGTATCCCGGCAGTATCGTTCTCAGTAAGGAAACAGCGGTTAAATTCTTTGGAGAAGAAAACCCAATCGGGAAAGCTTTTAATGTTACCGGACGTGGGGATTTCACAATCACCGGGGTGGTTGATACGGATGTGCGTACCCATATTAGTTTTGATGTGTTAGCGTCTTATTCTACCCAACTCGCTGATGAAGAATACAAGAGCATTTATATCGATAACTGGCGCAACAGTTTTTACAGCTCCTATACCTATTTCAAACTAAGAGAAAGGAGATCAGTGACAGAGCTTACAGACCATTTCCCCGGATTGATTAGCTCAAAATATGATGCCACGGAAGAAAGCTACATTTCAGAATTCATCATCCAGCCGCTGTCGCAAATCAGCATGGGCGATACCATGGATAATCAGCTTGGTTCGGTTATGCCAAGGGAGCCTCTCTTTTTCCTGCTGGGTTTTGCCGGAATAATCATTTTCGTGGCATGTTTTAACTATGTAGGATTAACGGTAGCACGTTCCCTTTCCAGGGGGAAAGAAGTGGGAGTTCGTAAGGCATTGGGAGCAAATAAGGGGAGTGTGATGAAGCAATTCCTGATTGAAGCTTCCGTAATTTCAATATGTTCGTTCGTATTTGCACTGGCACTTTTGTATTACTTACTGCCTGAGTTCAATAATTTGCAGTTTGTAAGGATGGAACTGAGCCGAAAGGTGAGCGTGGATTTCATCCAGGATTTTGAAATCTATATAGGGTTTATTGTATTCACTCTTTTTGTAGGGTTGATTGCGGGTTTATTTCCTGCTTTGCATTTGTCGTCTTTAAAATCAGCGGTGGTGTTGAAAGGCTTAGAGAATATTAAGGGCCTTTCCCGAAGTTATATTCGTAAAGCCCTGGTAGTAGTTCAGTTTGCCTTTTCCGTGATGTTTGTAATCACGGCAATTGTACTTAACAAGCAATTCAATCATTTGGTTAACTC
Organism: Balneolales bacterium; assembly: GCA_022360375.1. GTDB lineage: Bacteria > Bacteroidota > Rhodothermia > Balneolales > Balneolaceae > HXMU1420-13. The sequence goes on along the minus strand of JAKSCW010000140.1, from coordinate 2,501 downwards.
AGATTATGGGTTCGAACAAGAATCCATTATTCATCTTGAACTTCAGGATGTTCCTTTTGACAGGGTAAAAGACGTTCTCACCCGGAATGCAGATATTGAAAGTATATCCGGAACCAGTATAGTGCCCGGGTTAAATTCCAGGAGAGATCGCACAGTTACTTCCGATTTCATCGACTATAATACAAGAGCCAATCATTTCTCGATTGACGAAAATTATCTTGAAAACATGAAACTGGAGTTAATTGCAGGAAGGAATTTTTCCCCGGAACTGGGTACCGATTTACATGGTCCTATGATTGTTTCAGAAAGAACTGTTGAGCAATTAGGTTTTGAAAATCCCCTGAACGCAATTGGCCGGTATGTACATTTCGCGGATAGTATTTACCCGGTGATCGGGGTAGTTGAGGATTTTGTATCGAGTGATGTTACTGGTGAAAAAGAAGCTGTGATCATTCAGTATCAGCCAGATTGGATAGAAACAGCAAGTATTCGTGTACTACCGGGAAAAACTACCGATGTGTTTGGCTTTATCCAAGAAGAATGGGCCAGCCTGGGAAGTATTTACGAGGTGGATGCTACTGTTTATTCCGAGGAACTTAAGGGGGCATTCTCATTAGCACTATTTACTGATATGATAAAAATGGTTCGGGTGGCAGCACTTTTCTCAATTATGATCTCATGTTTGGGGTTGTTTGGCATGGCGATGTTTAATGCAGAAAGCAGAACCAAAGAAATCGGGATAAGAAAAGTACTTGGTGCAGGAAATAAAGATATCGTAGTGCTTTTATCTAAAGAATACGCGGTACTAATTGGAATTGCTATTGCATTAGGAATCCCTTGCACCTATTTGCTAAACAATCTCCTGCTTCAGGATATAGCAAATCGCGTGGTACTAACACCATCACTTTTCCTCGCAGGGACAGTCATAACTGCAGCTTTGGCCATGCTTACTGTCGGGTCCCAGAGTATCAGGGCGGCACTGGCTGATTCAGTAGATAATTTAAAATCCGAATAGGAAAAGGCTGTTTGTTTCCTACCTGGAAGCAAGCTCTGCTTCACTGGCAATATATCCAAAAGCCGCCCAATTGCCGGCATCATATACCTGTTGCCAAACTGAAAATGCTTCCTCTGTGTTTCCATTAGCCAGGTGCCAGAAACCAATGCCATAACCCAGGGTGGCATTTGAAAGGGCATCTTCTGCACCGGAAAGTAACAGGTCTGGTTCCGTTTCTCCCTTAAAAACCAATAAAAGGGTATGGTAGGAGCCATTTTCAATGATTTCCATTTCCGGGGAAATCTGTTCCAGTATAGTGTCCGCTTCGTCATTTTTCCCCTGTTTTTTCAGAGACATATACTCCCAGTACAATGCAGCAACCATCATATCATTATTTGTGCTGGCTGTTACACATTTCCGGTATGAGGACGCTGCTCTTTCGAAATCCCCGGTTAAGTAGTATGCCAATCCAAGGTGATAAAAAATGTTGGTGTGAAGCGAACTCAGTGGAATATTTTGTGCATTAGGTAAACCATCTGGTTCTACTATGTCGTCTGTTCCATCAACCAGTGAAGCCGCCTCCTCAAAATCTGAAATGGCCAAATCAAATTGTCGGGTAGAGATATAACGATGTCCCCGGTGGCGCAATAAAGTGGCTTTTGCAATTGGATTCTCAGCAATTTTGGAATTCAGAGATTCTGAAAGAGTTTGTATTGCTGCCCGGTATTCTCCCCGATACCCCTGCATACGTGCATTCCAGACAGTTACCGAAACTTCATCTCCAGTATCTTCAGCTACAGAAAGGAGAGAATCTATTCGCGATGAAATAGTTTCCGCAAGTTCATTATGGGGAGTAAACAAAGTGTCGCCCAGAAGGGAAATGGCTTCAACATTTTCCGGTAATGAGTTATTCCCTGGTTGGGGACTTGTACACCCAAAACAAATAAGAAGAGATAGAATAACTAGAGTACGCATACTAATTAAATTGTGTTTGAAAGGTTAAAAAAGTAAAGAGCCACCCCACTTCATTGGCTCGATTGTAGTTCTTATTCCTGTAGAAATCGCTGCAAATATCTTTGACTTTAGTTTCGTCAAGTATGGCATAATCCACCATGGAGTTTGAAGAAATCCAGTCCATTATAATTTCTTCCATTGGTAAAAGCATGTTAGTTGGGGCATTATTTTTAAAATGGTTTCCAAGCTTTTGCGAAATTTTCATCCATAACATAGCTGGAATATCTGTCATCCAGTACGGATAAACTTCGTCTCCTTTCACTAAAGGTATAGTTTCAAGTTTAGGGGCACTTTTCGAAATAATCCGCCGGAATAACCAGGCATTAGATCGTTGCTTTTCAGAGAGGCCAAGCAATGCATTCAAAAAATCGGGTTGAATAAACGGCATATAGTGAAAAAGAATGCCATCGTTTAGTCCGTTTGTTAATCCGTAAAGATTTTGACCCCGTGTACGAATAGAAAAAAGGTCCAACCAGTTTCCGGTATCTTTTTT
>JAKSCW010000226.1 GCA_022360375.1 Balneolales bacterium | reverse complement strand
GTAAATTTAATTCTAAATCCTGACTCGTGATATTTGCTTCATTAAATCCGCCTATTTCCTTTAAATCTTTTAGCCAAAAACATCCTAAAAAAACGGTATCGGCATATCCTTCATAATCCTCTCTTTTATATTTGGCATTACCATTTCCTAAAAAGCTTTTCATCGCTAGAGCCACCCCTGATTGTACCCTGTTTTTAGCCAGATAGCGTTGCGCTCCTCCCACATTTTTGGCATCTGTTTTCAATAAAACCGAAATGCATTGTTCCACATAGTCTTCTGCATAAATTCCATGCCCATCCGCCCTCAGAAAAATTTCCCCCTCCGCGCAACTAATCATTTTATTTAGCGCAAATGATTGATACCGTTCTGGATTTTCTACCAGTTTAACCCTGCTATCCTTACGCGAAAGCTCTTTTACAATTTCTCTTGTACCATCTGTACTTCCTCCATCAGCCACGAGAATCTCAATCAAGTTGGGATACTTCGAGCTTAAAAACCCGGTTAAAACACTTTTGATATGGGTTTCTTCATTAAGAACAGGAATTCCAATGGTAACACCAGGTTTAGAGAGCATTAACTTTAACTAAATGATTTCTTAAAAATAGTGCCAATTGGCTCCATATATTGATCGATTTTAACTTATCGTAGATATAAAAGCAGCACAGCATCCGATAAACCTTAAACCTTTTTTGTACCTATTCAATAGTAATCCCATAATAGGCCTTAAACATTTTTTTCAATTTCTCGTGTTCAGTCTTCCATTTTTTCCTATTACCGTCAAACCACTGAGTAGTTTTAATTAAACCTTCCTGAGTATTGTATGTGGGTTTAAAGCCTTTTTTCAGAATTTTTTTTGCAGAAAAACTTGTTGGAGTACAAAACTTCTCGACTCTCTTTGAAGATATCATCAGTTCTTTATTGATTACACCCCCAACTAAATCAAAAGCCTTACCTAAAATTATAGCTGCCGAATAGGGTACTGTTATTGTCTTTTTTGAACCCAAAACACTACCAATAGTTGAAGAAATCTCGATGTTCGACATTTGTGGCTCGTCGACATAGTTATATATCTCATAGTTTTGAGACATATTCTCCATTAAATACTGTGTAGCATCTGCCAAATTCTTAACATAAGCAATGGATTTTATAACTTTTTTCTTACCCAACTGAATATTATAGCCCTTATCTATGCTTCTAGTTAGATTGAATAGGTTTCCATAGTTATGCGGACCAAAAACAACTGCCGGCCTTATAATTAATGCCTTCCTGCCAGAGCCTTTATTCACCCATTCTTCAATTACTTTTTCTGCTTCTAGTTTTGATTTACCATACCCATTTTCGGGATTAGGAATGGTGTCTTCATCAGCCAGAGACCTGGAGGAACCATAAACAGCTACAGATGAAAAGAATACGAACGTGCCTATGCCTTTTTCCTCTGCTACTGAAAGAAGGTTCTTGGTGCCTTGTACATTCGTTGAATGGTAGTCTTTTTCGAAGTCATAATGGGAGGCCGCTAAATGAATGATAGCGGTAGAGTCTTCAATAGTTTTTTTGATCTCATCAATATTTCTGATGTCAATCACATGTTGATTGGGAACAATTTTTTCTTCTCTGAGATCGATATTTATTACCTGCTCAGGTTCAAATAATTTGTTTAAATGCCTCCCAATAAACCCAGCACCACCTGTAATGTAGTACTTTTCTTCATTAATATTGATCTCTTTACTCATTCTAAATCCTTATCCCCCCGCTCAACAAATACAAGACGGCCATCCTAACCGCAACACCATTGGTAACCTGGTCTAATATTACCGCTCTTTCACTATCTGCTACTTCGCTTTGAAGCTCCACCCCCCTGTTAATCGGACCTGGATGCATTATTTTAAAATCGGGATATTTTTCAAGATGCTTCATTTTAATTCCAAAAAGATCATGATACTCTCGTAATGATGGAAATAGTTCTGTACTCTTTCCTTGTCGCTCTAGCTGAATTCTAAGTGCCATCGCTACATCACACCAACTCAATGTTTCTTCAAGATTGTAAGAAATCTCTGCCCCCATGTCTTCTACAAATTTAGGCATAAATGTTTTTGGCCCGCAAATTACTACTTTGGCACCCACTTTTGTTAGCCCAATAATATTGGATCGAACAACTCTGCTGTGGGATATGTCCCCTATAATAGCCACTTTTTTTCCATCTAAACTGGGATGTATTTGCTGCATGGTAAACATATCCAGCAATGCCTGAGTAGGGTGTTCATGGGCACCATCCCCGGCATTCAAAATGGCAGCATCAACACATTGGGTAAGGAAATGAGGTACTCCCGGGCTTTCATGCCTGCAAACCACCATATCAATTTTCATTGAACTGATATTCTGAATAGTGTCCTTCAGTGATTCTCCCTTTTTGGTACTGGAAGTACTTGCAGAAAAATTTACTACATCTGCACCCATTCTTTTTTGGGCCAATTCGAATGAAAGTCGTGTTCGGGTACTGTTCTCATAAAACAAATTCACAATGGTTTTATCTCTCAATGTTGGAATCTTTGGAACCGGACGATCCAATATTTCCCGAAATGATTTCGCTTGATCCAGTACGTAAAGAATATCTTCCCTAGAATAATCTGCTAATCCCAGCAGATGTTTTTGGTCAAAGGAATAATTCTCTGTACTAGCCTTTGCCATCTACACCTCCGCGATTTACCAGATATACAGCATCTTCTCCATCCAATTCTTCAACC
>JAKSCW010000555.1 GCA_022360375.1 Balneolales bacterium | reverse complement strand
AGAGGAAAAAGAGGAGGAAATTAATCTTCTTAAGCTTTGTCGAGCTAATAATCTGCCAATATAGTGCTGGCAGATTTTAATTTTTTAAGTCGAATTCAGGAGATTAATGAAATGAAGAACTTAGTAGTTGTATTTTGTTTTTGTGTGCTTGGTAATTTTGTTTTTGCCCAGGAAGAAATTGAAAAAGTAATGGAAAGTCAGTTGAGTCGGGTAGATTCTGTATTAAATGATTTTCTGTCTGTTGAGGATGAAGGTATTCTGGACTTGTTTAGTCAGCAGAAAAATTTCCAGTTTTTATATTTCCGAACGAATTATGACAATAAAACTTTTTATGCCGGAAGAGAAATCGGAGATAACCAGTATAACTTGTCCGGGCAACTTTTTTATATGCATTCCAAAGGATTTTATGCAGGATTGGCAGGAGCCTGGTATAGCCAGCTTGATCCGGGATATCGGACTACAGTGATGTCATTTGGTTATGGTAAGGGACTGAAAAAGTTAAAGTTTCTGCGTTACAGGGCTTCCTTCGATTTGTATTTTTATAACAATAACGATCCTGATTACGATCCTGTTTATACCAGCAGCATTAACCTGGGAACTTCCTTAAAAAGTAAAGTTTTAAGCACACGCTTTGATGCTACATTCTTGCTTGGGAAGGAAATCGGAACCCAATTAAACTGGGATATTTATTCAAAAATTACCCTTCTGAAGTTTGGTAAGTTCAATAAGTTGAGAATTGAGCCGGAGCTGTCTTTCTATTTTGGATCAGAGACTGTTGAATACGATTTATCAAGTTACCTGCAAGAATATTTTGGACAGGATGGTTCTATATATTATTATGAGGATGTGTTTGGATTGTTGAATACCCAGCTCTCGATTCCGCTCACACTTTCCCTTGGCGATTTTGATTTTGAAGCGTCCTGGACTCATAATTTACCACGCTCGATGAATTCAGCTGTCGATTATCCCAGCTCTTCTTTGTTTAGTTTCTCTGTTGGATACATTTTTAGTTTGTAGCTGAAGTGTAAATAGAACGTTTCATTTTGGGATAAAATTCGAAGGATGTGTTCCTATTCCCTGAAATTGGTTATTTTTGCAGCTCTTTAAAAAGCGAAAATTATCATGGCTAAGAAACCTTCAATTCCAAAAGGAACACGCGATTTTTCTCCTGTTGAAATGGCAAGGAGAAATTACATTTTTGATACCGTTAAGCAAGTTTTTCAACGTTACGGATTTCAACCCATAGACACTCCGGCAATGGAAAACCTCTCTACTTTAATGGGCAAATATGGAGAAGAAGGTGATAAGCTGCTGTTTAAAATTCTGAATTCCGGTGACTCTATTTCAAAAGTTGATGAGGCTGAACTGGCGAAAAGAAACAGCATTTCATTAACCAATAAAATTTCTGAAAAAGGACTTCGCTATGATCTGACCGTTCCTTTTGCACGCTACGTGGTGCAGCACCGAAATGAGATCTCATTCCCTTTTAAACGATATCAGATTCAACCGGTTTGGCGTGCTGACCGTCCACAAAAAGGTCGTTACCGTGAATTTTTCCAGTGTGATGTTGATATGATTGGAAGCAACTCCCTATTGAATGAGTTGGAGTTGGTTCAGATTATTGATGAGGTATTCACGAAGCTAAAGATCAGTACAACGGTAAAAATTAATAACCGTAAAATTCTGGCTGGTATCGCAGAGACTATTGGTGAGTTGGATCGCATCGTTGATATTACGGTTGCCATTGATAAACTCGATAAAATTGGTCTGGAGAAAGTAAACCAGGAATTGATTGATAAAGGAATTTCTGAAGAAGCAGTGGAAAAGCTTCAACCGATTCTGCAATTGAGCGGAACAAATGAAGAAAAACTGGATCAGATTGAAGAAGTAATTTCATCATCTGAAGTTGGAAAGAAAGGTGTTGAGGAAATGCGTACACTTTTTGATTACATCTCAGGATTTGAATTACAGACTACTGTTGAATTGGACCTGACGCTGGCCCGTGGATTAAATTATTATACCGGAGCTATCTTTGAAGTAAAGGCCAATGATGTTCAGATTGGAAGTATAACCGGTGGTGGTCGTTATGATGATTTAACGGGAATCTTTGGAATGCCTGATGTTTCCGGAGTAGGTATTTCTTTCGGAGCAGATCGTATCTATGATGTGATGACTCAGCTGGAACTATTCCCGGATGAAGCCATTGCTTCTACAAGAGTACTGTTCAGCAACTTTGGAAAGGATGAAGAGCGTTATTGCTTGCCAATTCTGGCTAAACTACGTGCAGCAGGGGTGAGTGCTGAAATCTATCCTGAAGCTGCAAAGATGAAAAAGCAAATGACCTGGGCTGATCGCAAGCAGGTTGCTTATGTCGCTTTAGTAGGAGAGCAGGAAATGAACGAAGGCAAAGTGAAGCTAAAAGATATGAAGACGGGTGATCAGGAAATGTTGACTGCTGAAGAACTGATAAAAATCCTTTCTAAGTAATTTGAAAATTTCGTTATTGCCGGTATGAGACCGGCAATCTTTGTTCCATATCCAAAGGACGACCGTCCTGTGAAACTGATCGGAAGCGATACGCGCGTTCCCTGAGGTTCTGTTTTGTAAAATGTGAAGATTTCTGAACTGACTTCATGAAGTCTTTCGGAATTGCAATTGTATACCATCATATCATTCAGTAATCATTTATCAAAACAAAACATGGAACGTCAAATTCATTATATCAGCCCTGAATCTCTAAGCTTTGAGATCATTGAAAATATCCTTGAGGATAAAAAGAAACTGGTTCTTTCAGAAGAATCGATAGCATTAATTGAAAAATCCAAGGCTTACCTTGATCGCAAACTTGAAGAGAGCGAAGGCCCCTTATACGGAATTAATACTGGTTTTGGCGCTTTGTGTGACCGGGAAGTTTCTAACTCCGATTTGAGCAAATTGCAAGAGAACTTGGTGGTCTCTCATGCCTGTAATTTAGGGAATGAAGTTCCTCAGGATGTCGTTCGTCTGATGTTGTTGCTCAAAGCGCATGCTTT
>JAKSCW010000495.1 GCA_022360375.1 Balneolales bacterium | reverse complement strand
GTCCGAATAATCCAAGGCAGGCTATCATTATGGCTAGCATTGCGAACGAGCTGAATAGTTTAAACAGGTTTCGTTCTTCCAGGTACTCCGCGGCAATTTCCTGATCCATAAAGTTTAATTCGAAGGGTAAGAAAGGCTCAAATTCTGCCCATACTGATTTTAAGGACTCGACAGTACCGGATAAATTTTGGGTATCCAGTTTCACTAAAACCTGACTGAATCCTTTATCGGTTAAATGGACTGCGACAGGTAAGAGGGATGACTTTGGTGAGAAAGTATGAAAGTCCTGTACTACCCCAACAATGGTGTATGTCTTATCTCCGTAATCAAGTTCTTTGCCCAACGCATCTGAAGGATTAACCCACCCAAACTCATCAATAGCTGTTTCATTTATTAAAATAGCATTTTCAAAATCTGTGCTGATGTCCCTGGAAAAATCTCTACCTGCTAATAATTCTAAATCCAGGGTAGACACAAAATCGTAATCAGTATAGAATAACTGGAGAGTATTGTTTTTAGGACGATGATCAACATCCGAGTCCTCGGAAAAAGTCTCAAAGTAAATACCGCCCAGGAATAGGGGACCTGTAGTGACCATCGAGACATCTGGCTGACTTAGAAGTTCTTGTTTAAATGATTGGTAATTATCCTGAATGTCATTCTTAACAGGAATACTTACTAATGCTTCGGCATTAATTCCTAAACCACGATCCTGTAAAAAATTAAATTGTTTTGTGACGATGATGGTGCAGATAATTAATCCAATAGTGATCACAAACTGAAGGGTTACTAATCCTTTTCTGAAAATGACCGCTGCTTTTCCGGTTTTAAATTGTCCCTTAAGGATGTTTACGGGTTTAAATTGTGAGAGATATAATGCAGGATAAACTCCTGCGAGGAAAGAAGAAGTCAGGGCAATCCCTATTAAGCCAAGCAATAGTTCAGGGTTTCCTAGTAAGTCGATTTGCAAACTTTTTCCTGTTACCTGGTTAAAGCCAAGGAGCAGGAATTCCATTAATCCTATAGCAAGTATGCTTGACAAAAGAGTTATCAAAAAGGATTCCATGAGGAATTGATTCATCAGTT
>JAKSCW010000242.1 GCA_022360375.1 Balneolales bacterium | reverse complement strand
CGTAGCACCAATGAACGCAGTTTTTCGGGAAATTCTACGTTCACTCACATATCGGTAGATCACATAGATAAGGAAATAGGTGAAAATGATGGGCAGGATGAAATCAAGTAAATCATAAATCCAGGGTAATCGGATTTCGATTTCGGTATAAGGAACCCGAATCACACTAAAATCAAAGAGTGAAATGAAAGAGGTAACCAGGCTGAAGAAAATGAAAATGGTTCCGATGATGCCAAACCCCAGGAAATTATAAACAGCATCCATTACCGGGTGGGCCCTTTCTTCGATATCAAAAACATCAAAAATAACATGCTTAAAGCTGTGAAGAAGCCCTTGTGTGAAAAGCGCAAGAATGATCAAACCCGTGATCCCGAAAACAGTTCGTGCACCAACCAGCGGAGTTAAGATGCCTTCCAGGGTTTCGGCACCTTGAATGATATCTGTTTCGGTAGCCTCATAATTTATAACAGGAATAAGTTCACTGCCATAACGAACGATTTCATCAAACGCTTCTTCATAGGAGAGGACATATCCGATAATCGAAATCAGAATCAAAGTAAATGGAATTGCACAAATGAAAAGATTGAACGTAATGGCAGAAGCATTAAAAAAAATGTCTTTTTTGCTTGCCAACTCAAGCGCTCTTCGCCAGTAGTCCTTAAAACTTTGCACGAGATGATTCTTTGGTTTCGTTAAAATACATGCCAAGGGTCTCTAATCAAAACGGGAACATTCATAGTTTTTAAGTCAATTCATTGCTATGTTCTTAGACTACAAAATCATCGAAAACAGTTAGCAAAGGAAAGAATCAGTACATGACAGCGCGTAAGCAAACGCCATTAATGAGACAATATGAAGAGATTAAAGGGCAGTACCCCGGAACTATTTTGCTTTTTCGCGTAGGGGATTTCTACGAAACATTTTCTGATGATGCCATTCTGGTGAGCAAAGAACTCGGGATTACGCTCACCAAAAGAAATAACGGAGGTGATCAAACTCCCCTTGCAGGATTCCCCTACCATGCTCTGGATAATTATCTCCCAAAGCTGGTTAAAAGAGGGTATAAAGTAGCTGTTTGTGATCAGACCGAAAGCCCGGAAGAAGCGAAGAAAGCAGGTCGAAAAATTGTGGAACGTGATGTAACTGAAATCACCACCCCGGGAGTCACGCTTTCCGAAAATCTACTTCAACATAATCGAAACAACTACATCATTTCGTTGTTTTGGGCAGGACCACTGATTGGAGTAGCATTTTCTGATATTTCTACCGGGGAATTCGGCCTGAGTGAGGTAAATGAAGCTCAGCTAGATAGTTTGCTGGCCGCCATTCAACCCTCAGAAGTCTTAATTCAGGCAAAATTAAAAAATAAACTGGCTGATGCATTTCATCAGTTTAATATAACCACTATCGATGATTGGGTTTTTGAAGGAGATTATGGGTATAAAACACTCATTGATCACTTCAAAACACATTCTCTGAAAGGGTTTGGGGTAGAAGAGTTGGAAGTGGCCCAGGTTGCTGCGGGTGCTTTGCTGCACTATATGAAAGAAACGCAAAAGGCGTATCTGCGGCATCTCCGAAGATTGTATGCCTACGAAAGCAACGAGTTTATGTCGCTCGATCCGGCAACGAAGCGTAACCTGGAACTCACCACAAGCATGCAGGAAGGAGGTACCGAAGGCACCTTAATATCTATTATGGATGAAACCTGTACTGCCATGGGAGGGCGTTTACTCCGCCGATGGATTATGCGGCCGTTGAAAAGAATTACTCCCATTCAGCATCGGTTAGATGCTGTAGACGAACTATTCGCAAACCACCAAATTCGGGCAACTATCCGGGAAGAATTGGATCAAATTGGTGATTTAGAAAGGCTTATTTCCCGCATTTGTGTAGGACGAACCAACGCTCGTGACTTGAAGCAAATCGAGCGTTCGCTAGCCCAAATTCCAAAGGTAAAAAGTCAATTTGCAAACCGGGAAACCGAACTTCTTCAGGATATTGCCAAACGGCTGAAACTGTTGATTGAAGTTCAGGACAGGGTTTCTAAGACCATTGTTGATGAACCCCCGATAAGCATCCGTGATGGGAATATGATTCGGGAAGGCCTGCATGTTGAATTAGATGAAATTCGCGAGATCGCCCGAAATGGAAAGGACTATATTGCCCGTATCAAGGATCAGCTTTCTGAAGAATCCGGAATCCCTTCCTTAAAAATAGGGTACAACAAAGTGTTTGGGTACTATATTGAAGTAACCAATGTACACAAGGATAAAGTGCCGGAGCATTTCATCCGTAAGCAAACCCTGGTAAATGCAGAGCGGTATATTACTCCGGAGTTGAAAGAAGTGGAAGAAAAGGTGCTTTCAGCTGAAGACCGAAGCAAAGCATTGGAGTATAAGTTATTTGAAGAGCTCCGATTGTTTGTGGCAGAATATGCGGACGATATTCAACAAATAGCCCAGGCATTAGCTCAACTTGATTGTTTACAGAGCTTCGCAGAAGTAGCATTCAAGAATAATTACGCCAAACCAGAAATTCGCGACGCGGAGCATATTGATATTAAAAAAGGTCGGCACCCGGTGGTAGAGAAATCGCTGCCGTTGGGGAACCGTTTATACCAAATGACATTCTGTTAAATAATTCCAAGCAACAACTAATGATCATCACCGGGCCGAATATGGCAGGTAAGAGTATCATTCTTCGCCAGACTGGCCTGATTGTGTTACTTGCGCAGGTGGGAAGTTTTGTTCCCGCGGAATCGGCGAGCATCGGTTTGGTTGATAAGATTTTTACGCGTGTAGGCGCTTCCGATAATTTGGCTGCTGGAGAATCCACTTTTTTGGTGGAAATGAACGAGGCTGCGAACATACTAAACAATGCTACTCCGCGATCATTAATTTTGTTAGATGAAGTTGGAAGGGGAACAAGTACCTTTGATGGATTAAGTATCGCATGGTCACTGGCAGAATATTTACATAATCATGCTCCGGTTGCTGCAAAAACCCTTTTTGCTACCCATTATCATGAACTGAACGAACTGGAACAAATGTACGAGCGTATCAGGAATTTCAATGTTCAGGTGAAGGAGCATAATGGGAAAGTAATTTTCCTGCGTAAACTCATTCCCGGTGGCGCCGATCATAGTTACGGAATCCAGGTAGCGAACATGGCCGGACTTCCGGAAATCGTAATTAATCGTGCGAAAGAAATTCTGTCTAATTTAGAAAGTCATAGTCTCGATATAACCAATTCAAATGGAACGGTAGAAAGCAAAGCCATTCAGCAAAAAGAAGCGGCGAAGCAGCTATCCAATTCCATAGAAAAGCAGTCGGAAATTGAGCAAATGAATTTGTTTGCAACCCATGTTGATCCCCGCCTGGAAACTCTTATAAACAAACTGGAAGCTACCGATCCCAACCGGATGACACCTATCGAAGCACTGATGTTAATTACGGAATTAAAACGGGTACTTGGTTGAAATAGAAAGTCGTTTAACACACCCCTGAATCCCCTCTCAAGAGGGGACTTTATTCTTTCCATAAAGTTATATAGTATTTTATTATTTAATAATTGCTTATGGAATTGTATAAAGACAAAGCACCGTATAATGAAGAATATACACTTGAAAGATTTTTTGGATTAGATAAACATCCAATTTATCCGGATAGGAAATACCATACACATCAAAAAGTTACTGTCGCATATAACATATTGAATACTATTGGTTATTACTCCGACCCAAAAACACATAAAGAAGATAAATTTAACTCATTTATGAGTGATAGTTCACATGCGACAATGGCGACTTTTTGTGATGCTTTATTTTCAGCAGATGAAAGACTAACCCGAAAAGCATTTGCTATATACGAATATTTGAAAATTGGAATTAGAGTCGAGTATGTAGTTTTATGAGGATAGCTATTATTGAACATGGATTAGTAAAAGTCCCCTCTTGAGAGGGGATTCAGGGGTGTGTCGGAAATGCCAAGAAGAAAAATCATACCATATAATCCAAAGCTAAAAGAACTAGCCCGCCAGCTTCGTAAAAACGCCACCAAAGCAGAAGCAATTTTGTGGAATTCCCTTAATCGAAAACAATGCCTGGGCTATGATTTCCATCGCCAAAAACCATTGGGAAACTATATCGCTGATTTCTTTTGCCAGGAATTGATGCTGGTTATTGAAGTGGATGGTGTAAGTCATAATCAAGAAGCGGTTCAACGAAAGGACAAAGAAAAGGAAGCATTTTTTGACAATCTGGGAATTACAGTACTTCGTTTTCAGGATTCAGAAATTTATCCCGAAAACAGGGATGCTTTATCCGCCATAGAGCAGTATGTTCTTGACTATGAAAAGAGGAATGGGATTAAACGAAAATAATTTAACCACACCCCCCTGAATCCTCCCTCAAGAAGGGACTTTTTTTTGAAAAACTCTGCTAAACATATTGCTGATCGGATTCGCCTGATGATTTCCACCAAACAATTCCAGGTGGGAGAGGTGTTGCCTTCAACCCGTGAATTGGGTCAACAACTGGAGGCTAGTTTCCACACCGTTCGTAAAGCCTATCACATTCTTGCAGATGAAGGATTGATTACCGGGGAGCAGGGAAAGGGATTCATCGTGAATCGCCAAACTTCCCTGATGGACAAAGAAAAGCGACTCGAAATTGGTGGTGAGAAAGTACAGGCATTGATTGAAGAGCTGGTAGGCTACGGCTTAGATGACAATGAAATAGAGCTGCTTTTCCAGGAACAACTTGATTTTATGGAATGGCCCGATCGTATTCAAACCTGCGCAAGTGTCGGTGAAAATATGGAGCTTGGGGGCATGCTGGCGAATGCTATCAAAAAAGAAGTTGGGGTAAAAAGCCGGATAATTGATGTGACTCAATACGAAAGTGCTGCAACTTATGATGCGCTTTTTGTGCCCATCAGATTTATTAACCAGTTTAAATCGCTGGCGGAAAGTATCATGATTATACCCATCATTTATGGATATGATCCGGATGTATTGCTCTCAGTAGTAGACCGGTTCGGGATTCAAACGATAGGGCTTGTGACTGCAGATGAAGACTCTATTTCGCGAATAATAGCAGAACTGAAACCTGTCATCCCTTTTGAAGGATCGTTCGTGGCAGGAAGCATATATGGGAAGTCATTGCCGTTATTTGTACGGGAAACGGATTTGATTATTTATACACCGGATAGTGCCCGAATGGTAGAACAAAAGGTTCCCGAGAAAAAAAGACTGAAACTGGAATACAAACTCTCAGATCGAAGTGCGGAAATGATACGTTCAGAACTTTGGGAACAGTAATCCCGATTAAGAATGATTCAATTAGGAATATGAAGAGTTTCGCTTCAAATAGTCATCCTGAGGCTGCTACCGAGGGAGCGCCGAACTAACAAAAAAGAATTGAATACACTCGAACGATCTAAAGAGGCATAGTCGCCATCGAAAAAGAGATCGAAGCGGTAAAAGGCAGGTGGCAGAAGAAATCGTGGAGTCTTTTTAGCCAGCTGATTCCCAAAATTTGAAATGTAAGCATTTAAATTTCAAACAAGTATATTGATATAATTATTAGTAATTACTATATCCTCAAGAGCTTTATAGATTTTATCTCAATTTTTAAAATCATACAAATATGAAGATATACCTCGACCCGCTTGGCCAACAAATCCAGACTCAGGTATCCGGGGCCACCTGCAAACTTGGGATTACCAAACCAGGGGAACGATTAAAAACCTTCTTTAAGGACATAGAAGCAGCTTTTGGAGCAGACGCCTACACAATTGGCAAGGAAAGTGATCTTTCCGATTGTGTTTATCCGACTTACGACGTGCTGGTGCTTACCAACAGGATAAATTACACTTATGACAAAGAAACATTAGCGAACATACTTAATTTTGTACATAGTGGTGGTGGTCTTTGGTGTATGTCAAACCATGCCGGATTTAAGGAAGGTAGTTTTCAACTTAACGACCACGTAGCATTCGACAGTGCCGTGACCACTGTATTCTTCACAAGCCTGCAAGCTGCAGCCTATGGCAGTAAGGACCCAAGTAATAATAAAGTGATCCTGGATGGCGAGAACTTATACCCTCATCCTACGGTTACCGGGCAAGAAGGATGCCATTGGCTCCATCAAGCAACTCAACGGCTGTTAGCAGCATCGTCACGCGAAGCTTCTGTGGTGTTTACGCTAACTCCTTTACTGATACAGTAGCTGGCCTCAGTGGATTAGATAATGTCATCAACCAACAAAATGGCGATACCGTAACCCCTGGAGTGACTTGGGCACGGGCTATTGATTCAGATTCTTCCGGTAATAATGGCAATACGTTAGCCGGAAAAGGAAGGGTTGTAATTGGTGCAGATGCTGGCTGGCTTGGCGGTAAAGAAACTGTTTGTCCGGGACCTGGAGAATATCCGAATGGCGACAATGCACAATATGCGTTGAATACTTTATGTTGGCTAGGCAAATATACCGGAGATAAATAAGCCTTTTAACAGTAAGGCTTCTGAGAAAACGTTAAGAACTCTCCTTGTTCGAGTACCGCTGTAAATGGTACGGCGATGGGATTCATATCACGATTTCAGAAATGAGTAACAGGGACATAAGATGTAAGAATTTAATAGCTGCCGAATGCTCAAAGTTTACAATCTGCCAGGATAACGAATAGAAAATCTAAGTACCTTACCCGAAATATTTCAACAAAAAGCGGTTCCTTTTGTCCATAAACAATGTCATTGAAAAAGCCATTTTCGCTATTGAGAAGGAAATCGAGGCAGTAAGAGAGACTCCTTCGGCTGATGTACTCCAAAACGGGTTAAAAGAGAAAAAACGTGGTCATCATATCTATGTGTTCGAAACCAGTAACCAGGGACTTCGGTTCGCGGAAGAAATAAAAGCGCGGGT
>JAKSCW010000122.1 GCA_022360375.1 Balneolales bacterium | reverse complement strand
TTGCCCAGAACCAGGTGAATGAACTGTACGCTGTGGGTACGTATCATTATCCGGAATTTAAACCCATTCTTTCTACTATTGATACAGGAGAGATATCCCTGCTATTCGGGCACGATCGACCGGAAGATGGAAACCAAAACTGGACCTATGCCTCTGATCATGCACCGTTTCATGAGTTGGGAATTCCATTTGTGTACTTCGGGGTGGAAGATCATGAACATTACCACCAGCATACCGATGAATTTGAAACCATCCCCCAGGAGTTTTATAAGCAATCCGTACAGACCATTCTTAATGCGACGCTTGCCCTGGATGAATACCTCTCACTTCGTGAAGAATAAAATCTCCCTCGAGCGAGGACTAGTTTATAATTTCAAAATCGTAGCTGATTTCCGATCCTTTTTCCAAAGCTTTTGAAACAGAGCAATACTTGGTAATGGAAAGGTCGAGTGCGCGCTGGACTTTAGCCGGGTCCAACTCTCCGGAGACCTTGAAGTGCATGTGGATGGTTTTATATGCAGAACAGCCCGTGTCCGTTTTTACTTTATCCCCGTCCACGTCTACTTCCAATGATTTGAGTGGCTGCTTCTGTTTTTCCAAAATAGAAATGACATCAATAGCACTGCAGCCACCAATTCCAGCGAGTAAAAGCTGCAAAGGGCTCATCCCACCTTCCAGGCCTCCAATATTGGTATCCGAACTGCTCATTCTTATTTTTCCATTCTCCTCACTGGTTGCCTCCATATTAAAATCTTTGCCTAACCAGTTTACATGTACCTTCATGTAGTCTCCGTTTGTTTAATTTCAACAAAAGTACGCTTTTTGAAATGAACTTTTCGTGAAGGCTTGCATACCCGGTTTCTTAATGGATCATTTTCCATACCTTTGTGCAGGGATTCGATGAAAAAATTAAGAAAACTGATGAAACGATTACTTGTTCTCTTTTTGGGTTGTATGCTTTTTTCCTGTGGAAAGGATAGCAATAATAACGATGGACTAAACCTGGAGGGGAAATATGTAATCCCTGCTTCCACAACAGACACCTTATTTCATGTAAGGAGCGGGGATGGAACTGAGATTCCGGTTTTTCTTTCCATCCCTGTGAATTCAGGATCGAACCATCCCGGGATGGTAGTGATGCACGGCTCCGGAGGGCCCTGGGTAGATTCAGACACGGATAGCGACGACATAGCTGATGAAGTGGAAGTCGGTTCGCTTTCCAGCCAAAACCGGGCATGGCAAACGGAATTTGATACCGAAGGAATTATTTCTGCTTTTCCCGGGAGTTACTACGCACGGGGAACCATTGAGAATGAAGGAGAATGGAAAGACCCGCCGCTCCAGTTTCAAATCAGTGCTTCATTTATCCGCAACCAGGATGCGTATCTTACGCTGGATGTGCTCAGGAATTTAGTGTGGGAAAATGGCGACCCCATTGTACGGAGTGATAACATCGGCATTCTTGGATTCTCTCATGGAGCAACAGCCATACAAAGTTCCATTTTTGATCAAGCGGCAATCCCAATGGATTGGGAATGGACGCAGCGCTACGATGGTGTTACCTATACCACGGAAATATTACCCCCGGCAGCTCTTCCCGAAGCGGGAGGGTTTAAGACGGCAGTGATGTATTACCCCGGTTCGTTTCATAATTCGTATTACGGAAATCCATGTACCGGAACCAGTATTTTCCAGACCACCATCGATTTCCAGATTCACATAGCTTCCCAAGATCCGTTAACCGACAACACCCATTGCATGCTGGAAACGGTAGAGAATAATGGCGGGGGAGAAGCTGCCATCTACAATTATGAAGGGGCTGCCCATAGTTTTGATAATAAATCCACCGGGACAGATGGGAATGCAAGTGTTCTGGCCCGAACCCGAACGATGGACTGGATTACTTCAAAGCTTGGGATCAATTAATCCCACACTGCAGCCACATAGCAATGGTGGAGGTTTTGAATTTTGAGGTATAAATGAAAGACCCACCTCAGCTGTAACCATTGTTGGAATTTTTGTGTTATTACTGCCTCTGCATAGAAAACACCTCTGTAAAAAGCTCTCCCTCACTATTTCTCATTCGTAAACGGATTTCCATTTCAGTGTCGGATTTCCGTTCAAACACCAGGCCTTTCAGTTCAATTTTATCCTCAGTGTAGCTGACCATCTCAAACGAAACGAAATCGTCTTTCTCTTCCCAGCTGGTAATATCGGGGTTAAAATGTTTAAGCTTTATCCCTGTTTCATCCAGTAGCAGGAATTCGTAAAACACAATCTTTCCATCCTTGTAATGGCGGTACATGCCCATCATCGTACCGTCAATAGGCTCAGACCATGTCTCTTCAGACTGGCCGCCAAAGCCATCGCCTACCCAGGTTCCCACCAGCCAACGGAATTCTTCGATATTAAAGGGAGTCGGGGTAATAACTTCAGGTTCAGGTTCAGGAGCAGGTTCTACACTAAACCAAAGAAGGAAAAATGAAGCAGGGATGGAAAGCAGAAGCTTGAACATGGTATTGGGTTTTTATGAATGTTCAATAGTGTAACAAACATCCTGGTAACATCGGGACATTGTTTACTCAGAATTAATGTAACACAAAGCAGAACCTTGTATCTTTTAGCCATGCGATTCATCAATTTACATATTCCTTTTAAATACGGAAGCGGTTGTATAAAATCCCGAACGCATATGAGTCTGTCTGATCGTTGATCTTTCTGCAAGAAATTTTACTCCAGTACATACTCTATGTGCTGGATTTTTTTATGCCTTCCTGAAAACAGAACCATCAACAAAAATCTTCATGCTATGCGCGTGAATCAAAAATCATATCGATACATGAGTCATCAATTTGACTGCAAACCCACTGTTAGGAACCGGAATTATATCTGAGTATCTGACTGGCTAATACCGCCTCAAAACAGCTCGGATTAACCTGGTAGTTCCTGACATCCCCTACATCTATAACTAAGTTAATCTAAAACGAAAGGCTGTTTTGACACCTGAAGAATTTAATTTTATAAAAGAGTGCCTGGGCGTTCAAAGGAAACCCTATTTCTATTTTAAGGACAAGTATGCACTCGATATTACCAAGTTTCTGCTCGAGGATTTCCAGGAGTTAAGAATTGGAGACCTGAAGAAATCGCGGTTTGCCTTTTTACTTCAAAAAGGGCCTGTCAAAGATTTAGTGAGCAAACTTGGTAAAAACACAATTACCAAAGAAGATATACAAGTAATCCGGTTCCCGGAGGGAAAAGGATTCTCGTATACCATTTCTGAATGGGGGGAATATACTCCTCACCGAAATGATAGTTATTACCAAACATCGAGACCGGGAATTAACCTTGTTCTGCGGCTTAATTTCGACCTGAAGCATAACTGGATGTATAACAGGTTGATCTGCCCGGATAAAGGCTCTCATCCTTTTGCGTTTACAGGGCATCCTGTTTCCGTGAAAAAAGAGTACACGATGAGCTGGGCCCGATTGGATATTTCGCTGGAAACCGGGGAAGTTCTTGTTGAAGAAATTCAAAACGACTGGTTACGCGAAGTGCACCGGGTGTTGGCGTATCTCGAATATTGGGAGAAAAAGGGAAAGGATTTGAGTACATATTGGCTGTTTGAGTACACATCGTTGGAAAAGCTGAGAACCTACTACTCGAGCCTTCTCAAACCTTACTATAAGCTCTGGGATGAAGCTATGCTGAACCTGGTGCTTGTATTTTCTAAGGAAGAATTAGGAATTGATAGCATCTACTATCATACCTACGAAAGTGGTAAATACCTGAAAGGGTATGGTTCCTATAGTTTACCGCCACGATCTGTCTATTCAAAGCTTCCGAAAAGATTCGGATTTGGTGAGACCGGAGAAGCTCCGGATTTCATCAAAAAGGAAAAGTATCTGAAGAAGAAGCTTAGAAAAAAGGCAGTAAACTGGTACAAATTTGCACTATAATGAAAGGCTCTTTTGTGGAGCCTTTCATTTATTTACCAAAAACCGATATACCGTTTTTGTTTGGTATTCTTCGTTTGCGTTCAACACCGTAGAAGGGAATTCGGGCATATTGGGAGAGTTGGGATAGTGCTGCGTCTCCAGGCAAAAGCCAGTGCGGGGATAATGGCTGGTTCCTCTTTTCCCGGGGGGATCATTTTTCAGGGCATTGCCCGAATAAAACTGCATGCCCGGTTCGGTAGTGTATACTTCCATCACCCGGCCGGAGGGAGGATGGGCAACCCGCGCAGCCAGTTCCGGTTCATTTTTACCGGATTTGTTCAGCACCCAGTTGTGATCGAATCCGTTTCCGAGTTCGAGTTGCAGATGACCGGTTTCAATATCCAGGCCTATCGATTTCGCTGTGGAGAAATCAAATGGGGTTCCGTTTACCGGGGCGAATTCCCCGGTTGGAAGGATATTCTCATCTACAGGGAGAAAAGTGTCCGCATGTATCATAAGTTCATGGCCTGAAATATCATCCTTCATCCCGGAAAGATTGAAGTAACTATGTTGGGTAAGATTCACTACCGTGAGTGTATCAGTCCTGGCTTTGTATTCAATATGTAGTGCGTTTTGGTGGGTAAGGGTGTAAGTAACTTCTACAGCCAGGGTTCCGGGAAATCCTTCTTCACCATCGGGGCTGGTGCAACTAAGCTTCAGGGCAACTCCGCCATCTCGTTCCACTTGTTCTCCCTTCCAGTGCTTGGTGTGGAAGCCACCCGGGCCGCCATGCAAAGAATTGATTCCGTTATTCCGGGTGAGTTGGTATTCGGTTCCGTTCAACATAAAACAGCCGTTAGCAATCCGGTTTCCATAGCGGCCAATCAAAGCGCCCAGGTAGTACTCAGAGTTTAGGTAATCTTCGAGGGAATCATGACCGAGCACCACATCTTCAAAATTTCCGTCCCGGTCAGCAGCAGTTAAATGTGTGATGATGCCCCCATATTCAATCACTTTCATTTGCATCCCGTTGTTATTTACCAGCATGAATTGCTGAACCGGGGTTCCACCCGGAAGGATGCCATAGAGTTGCGAGTGAAAAGCTTCCATAATTCTCTGTGTACTTTTTTGAGAATCTAAACAACGGCTCAGGTAATCGCTAATTAACTTAGTTTCTTTTGGAAGGATTCGGGGGGATGAATAAAAGTTAGTGTTTTGGATAGTGATCTGGATTCCCGCCTGCGCGGGAATGACGAAGACATCGTAATTACATATCCAGAAGTTCTTCCACCGTTACTTCGGTAAAGTCACTAATAAATCTGGTGATGTTGTAGCCGGTTTCAAACTCTTCTTTTGGATGGGTGGTAGTTACCAGGATTACTTCTGCGCCGGCATTTTCTGCGGCTTTGGCCCCGGTTGGGGTATCCTCAAAAATCACACATTCCGAAGGATCAATTCCCAGTTCTTCTGCAACCTTCAGAAATACTTCCGGGTTGGGTTTTCCTTTCTGAACATCATCGGCGTGTTTAATGGCATCAAAATAGTGCCACAAATCGAGTGTATTTAGCACAAATTCTACATTTTCCGGGGGAGCCGCAGAACCTACTCCCATGGGAATGTTCCGGCGCTTCAGTTCGTGAAACAACTCTGCCAAGCCGGGTAACAGTTCAATTTCCGGGGCGTAAATCTCCCGGTAGGTGGCTTCTTTGCCATTAGCTAGTTCCACTTTTTCATCATCGGTGAAGCGGCCGGGGAATTCGCGCTCGATAATTTCCACGTTTACCCCATGGATTTTAGCCTTTACTTCTTCAATAGTGAGATGGATGTCGTATTCCTGCAATTTTTTTTGCCATGCCCGATGGTGTACCATCATATTATCGAACATGGTGCCGTCCATATCAAAAATTATAGCTTTTGCCAAATTGGAACTCCTGGTTAGTTCAAATTAGGAATTAGGAATAGGAGAATATGTATTCCTAATTCTTAATTCCCAATTCAAAATTATTCGCCGATGTGTTTATGATTTCCTTTATCGTGGCGTTTTCGAAGAGTCTTAATCACTTTGTGAAGCGGAATGTTCTTTTCGGCCAGAAGCAGCATCAGGTGGAAGAGTAAATCGGCAGCTTCTTCTGTGGTTTCTTTTTGTCCTCTGTTTTTGGCTGCGATTACCGTTTCAACGGCTTCTTCGCCCACTTTCTGGGCAATTTTATCGAGCCCCTTTTTATACATTGCTGTGGTATAAGATCCGCGGGGCATCTCATTTTTTCGATCGTATAACAAATCTTCCAGTTCTTTAACGAACTCCAGGTCACGATCAGTTAGTGGTTTCTTTACACCCATATATTAAGTTTAAATTCAGGTGCAAAGGTCTGGATTATCGGGATACTATGAAAGTTAAGAATTAATAAGATGGTTTGGGTTTTCTGGTTACCATTGATAGCCAGTAAGGGTGTATTGCAATGCGCCCGTACTGATTTACACTTAATATCCTTATATCTTTAGTGCCAACCCTGCGAATTCAGGAATCTGATTCCCGCCTTCGCGGGAATGACAACAAAGAGACTTACTTCCCGGGCTTTTTCTTTACCGGAACTTTTGGTTTTTCAGATTCACCAATGGTAATCATAGAAATCGGGATGAATTTCCGGAATTGCTTCTTAGCTGTTTCCCAATCA
>JAKSCW010000550.1 GCA_022360375.1 Balneolales bacterium | reverse complement strand
CAAAAATGATAAAAGAAGAATGAAAAAACCCTGAATTAACTGTGTGGTTGCAGCTGCTACCAAGCCTCCCAGCACTCCGTAAAAAATGAAAAAAAGCATCATGCCAATTACTGCTGCATTGGTACTGATTTCCCCACCAGTGATAGCCTCGATAGTAACCCCGGTTCCTTTCAGCACCACCCCGATATTGGCTGCAAACCAGAAAAGTCCTACCAGAGCATAGGCTGCCCCCATTCCTGTTCCAAAGCGTTGTTCAAAAAAATCGCCAATAGTTATGTAGCGTAACCGGCGGTAAATAGGAGCAATCAACCAAAAAAACGGGGTCGAAAACAAGTACAACCATTGATACCAGATTCCTGCCAGGCCAATTTGTGAAGAAGCTCCGATTACTGCTACAGCCTGATCCGTTCTCGTGCCTGCGCCAAACGCTTGTGCTATCATGAGGAGTTTACCGAAGCGACGACCACCCATAAAATAATCCCCGGTAGATTTAACACCGCGGTTGGCCCACAATCCAATGGTCGTAATCAAAATGATGTAACCGGCAATTACCAGCCAGTCAAGTATATTCAATCCAAGAAAAGATGCTTCCATTGAGTTATTTATTTAATGTGAGAGGGATAAGCCCAACTTTGTCATTTCGAGCCTGCCTCAGCCGATAGGCAGGCAGAGCGAGAAATCTAAAGATCTCCTAAGCACCACTTAAATCTTTAGATTTCTCAGTCTCCCGATCTCCGTCCCGACAACTTTCGGAACGGACGGGATCCTTCGAAATGACAAAGCTGAGTTTATCCCGAATTCACGTTCACTTAGTGTATGTTTATTGAGTATTCCTCATTTCATCTATGGCAATTGCTGCATACAATAATGCGCCTAAGCCACGGGGATCATTAATTCTGGTACCCCAGTTATCATACTCTTCATCAGAGAACATGATTGGGGTGCCGCGAACAATTCCAATCACATTCCCTTCTTCGTCGAACTGTCGGGTTAAAGAGGCCCAGCCCAATTCTGTTGCCGCTTCATACACCGACCTGTCCAGCCAGCCCTCCGTAATCCCGGTTGCAAACCCACGAACAAACATAGCAGTTGCTGAGGTCTCTAAATAGGTACCGGGATCATCCAGTACCTGATGCCACCTTCCATCCAACGACTGAACCGCAAGAAGCCCCTCACAATGCCGCGTAAGGGTACCTAATACAGCTTCAAATTGCGGATGATCTTCGGGCATGGTTTGAAGTAATTCCACTTTTGCCATAATGGTCCATCCATTGGCCCTTCCCCATTTGGTGGAAGAGTATTCGTCATTCCACGAAAAGTATCCGTGCCAATAGAGTTTTGATGGCTCATCAACCAAATAACTGTCAAAATTCAAAACCTGTGTTATTACCTGATCCAGATAGTCTTCATTGCCGGTTAATTCATACATTTTTAACAATACAATACTGCCCATGAAAAGATCGTCGGCCCACACCGACATCGTATCCGGAGTAAATCGCGCCCATGTTCCATCAGGTAACCGGGAAGCATCGTTCATTATATGATTGGTTACCTTGTTGGCAAGTTTGTATCCGAAAGAATTATCATCAACTCCGTTTTCAAGCATTCTGTTTACGTAAGGAACCGTTTGCATTCCCATATCATCCAGCAGTGAAAATCTGAAATAATGCCCAAATGGGGCTTCAATCAACCCGTATTCAGCCATCATCTGGCCAATTTCATCAATATGTTCTTCCAAAAAATACATGTGTTCATTGATGTAAGCACCGTACTCCAGCCCATCGAAATGCTTCCCAACTTCATTCATAGCATCCAGGAAAGTCCCCCCCGAATAGTGCCAGTTTTGGTAAGTAAGCCAACCGGGCAAACTTTTAACCAAATGGAGTCTGGGTATATCCCAACGAATCGTGGTTCCATTGGCAGATACCACTTCCATCTCAACGAGTTCCTTATCTGATCGTTTGGTATCCATTAGTATTTCATCTTCTGTATCGGCAGAAACCGGACCGATCCACCAATACCCGTAGTGCTCCAACTCCTCCGTTTTGGTTGGGGAATGAACCGATATTGCCGGATAAGGAAGGGCATTGTCAGACCGGACAAAACTGAAATAGATACGATCTTGGCCTGGGTTGCGGGGTGTAAATCTGATAGTTAGTACGTGCTCTCCGTCTTCAACTGTAATGGGAACAATTTCCTGGTACTCAAATAAGCCATAATCAACATAATTCAGGTGCCCATCGCGCGTGGTTGAACCGGAATAAATGACGTCTCCCCCCAATTGTACTTCAATTTCTCCCGCCTGATGGCTGATTGCAAACTGTACTCCGTAATCGAATTCAGAAGACCCAGAAACTTCCACCCGTGAACGTACATAATACGTGCCTGCTTCAGTGGCCGGGACATCGATGAGATGCAGTCCATCCTGTTCGAATTCCTGTAAAGCGGGTTCAAAACTGAATTGTGTTCCATCCACAATAATATTGGAAACACGTTCCGCAAATTCCCGGGGGCTCATGTCTTCGGTTTGGCT
>JAKSCW010000549.1 GCA_022360375.1 Balneolales bacterium | reverse complement strand
AATTCAAAATTGAAAACATTAAGTAAAGGGTCCTGTGCAGGGTTTTCAACTACAGTTACTGTTTGGTTAATGGTTCTATAGCCGGTTTTAGATATTCTTACGAAATATTCTCCCGGGAAATAAAAATCCTGAAAATTATCGTTGGCCCTTAAAACATTGTTTATTTCAATAGAGGCTTGTCCTGGATTTGTAGTAAATGTAACAGGCACGGGTTGCAATTGTTCTAATGTATAATCAAAGCGGAAACTGTTTTCATCAATCGTAATTACTTCTGAGATTGTTTTAAATCCATCTTTTTCAATCCGAATAGTATGGGGGCCAGGACTTAGTCGCGTAGCCCTGTTAATATCAATTCCCTGTTCGTCGATAAATACAATGGCATCAAGAGGGGATATGTTAAGCACTATTGGAATTAAATCTTCCTGTTGCTGCAAGGGCCTTACCTCGTATACCTTTACATCCCGCGGGCCTGTAATAGGTACTGTAAAACGTAATTGCCGGTATCCGGGTGCATTAACGGTAATTGATTGTCTGAATGGAGGAATTACCAGCCTGTATTCTCCATCATTAGCAGAACTTAAATCTGCTACAATGCCCACATTAGAATCAAATTGGAGATTGGTAAGAGAGGAAGTAACTATAATCGCGGCATCATCCGGATAATCCCTGAAAACGGGTATTGCACGATTGGGGTTTTCTATGGTGATTAGTTCCAATTCCTGAAGCTGTGCAAAAGATGAAGATTGGATTAAACAAAAAAACCCAAAAAGTAGAAGGAATCTCAATGAAAAACGGTTACCAGAGAGACCTGACGTATTGTAGCGATGAGTCATTTTAAAAAAATTGTAGTAACAAACCCTGTGAAATTCTACTCACTGTTGAGTAAAATGAAACAGGAGCTATTTGCTCCTGTTCTTAATAATGTTGTAATTCTATCCCGAGGTCTATTGATCTAAACCTAGCCGTTGCAGGTTGTTTTGCAGTTCTTCGAATGCTTTAGATTCCTTGAACCTGATATAAAGTTCTTCATCCTGAGATAACGCATTATCCAGCATTCGTCTTGCATCACCCACTGGCATTCTCATCAATACGTAAGCGGTAAAGCCTCCGGTAGCAGTAGGGGCGTAATAGATTTCGTCAACAGCTGCACCGACTAATTCTTGCGAAGTTACGGTTTGAGTGGCACTGGTAAACGCAGTGCTATACACCTCAGCGTTACCATCTGTTACTTCTTCCTCGAAAAGCTTTTGAAGAGCTTCTACTTTTTCACCTAGTTTTTGAGACAAAGCTTGTTTTGCCTGAATTTCAGAGCGCTGACGAGCTACATTTTGTCGGGAAGAAGTTTGTGTAGCTGTTGCGTAAATGTATTCATCTGTATCGGCAGGTGGATTATATACCCATTCGGGACCTTGATCAATTTGTTGTTGGGCAACCTCTGCTGGTTTTGGGCTACAAGCAGCTACTAAAACCGCTACAATCACCACAAAGAGCGAGATATGCTTAGTAAGAAAAAATTTCCCCATTTCTCTGGATTTTATTCATGTTAAAATTTCTAAAGAATTTTAATACATATCCTCGGAAAAATAAAGTTAAAATACCGGACACTCTCCAAGGCAAAAAACCTGTTCATTAATAATATTGTACATACGTAGTTCTAATCCCGAAAAAAAGGACCGTTAACCTGTAAACCAGAGAAGGGGCAATTACCAGCCAATTCTGCCTCGTTCGTTATCTTGCAATAATTCATTTTGTGTTTCTTCGGGGTCTTCCGGCATTACAAACCCCGGGGGAGGAGTAAATGCATCATACCCCCAGTAAGCAAGCTCATCTTCAGTTACATTGTTAATAAATTGACCTACAATTGGGAGGGCAGTTCTTGCGCCCTGACCAATACTGTAACTCAAATCTGTTGGGAACCGAATTCGCCTGTCTTCGCCACCAACCCAGGCCCCCATTACAATATGCGGTGTCATTCCTACAAACCAGTTATCCGCAGAGTTTTGTGTGGTTCCTGTTTTACCGGCAATATCCTGGCTTACCCCATAAACATTTCTCAGGCGAACGCCAGTGCCATGATATCCTTCTCCGCCCCTTATTACGCCTCTCATCATGTCTGTCATTAAATATGCAGTTTCAGGGCTTATGACCTCCTGGCGGTATTCAGGATGATATTCTACCAGCACATTTCCTTCCCGATCTTCAATACGGGTAATAGCAATAGGATCGATGTGTACCCCCGAATTTGCAAACGTTGTATATGCACTGGTTAATTCAAGTAGCGAAACTTCTGCTGTTCCAAGAGCAATAGAAGGGTAGGCAGGGGTTCTGCTCATGTCAATCCCCATATTGGAAGCCATTTCCTTAATTTTACGAGCCGCTGGTTCCAATTCCCATACTTTATTGGTTTCAGGAGCACCGGCAATCTCGGGGAGTAGTCGGATAGTGACATTATTCAAGCTCCTTGCTAAGGCCTGACGAAGGGGTACCATGATCGGGCCATCGGGAATTTGTTCATCTGTTGGCGACCAGGTGTTTCCGCTTCTTTCAATATACACGGAAGGGTATTTTGAAAATTTGTGATAAGGTTTGTATCCGTTATCGATAGCTACAGAATACACAAATGGTTTGAATGTAGAACCTGCCTGCCGTCTTGATTGATACACATGATCGAACTGAACGCTTCCGTAATTTGAGCCGCCCACCCAGGCCAGTACATTTCCATTGGTTGGGTCGATAGCTACAAAACCTGCCTCTAAACGTGTCCTTGATTTCATTACGGAATCCACGAACATTGAATCAGCTTTAAGGCTGTCTAAAACCACACGTTCAATAGTAGTATTCCAGGTTTGAAATCCATTTTTATATTCATCGGTATCCCGCAGAAAACTATCTTTGAAAGAGGGGTATTCTTCCCAAAGTTTGTCCATGTACGTGGTTCCGTTTCGGGTAGTCCATTCCCGAACGAAGATCTTCTGAAGTGAGTCAAGTTTAGTTCTTAGTGCTGCTT
>JAKSCW010000544.1 GCA_022360375.1 Balneolales bacterium | reverse complement strand
TTAAAATTGGTACCAATGAATTGATTTACGGGGACACATTTTGCTTCCAGAAAAAAACACTTTCATATAATTTAGTAATGTCACTAAAGAAGCGGGTATTCCTTTTTTCTTTCCCTTCTGAAATGGTTTTTTTCCGACGTTTTTTGAGGTGGTATGTATAACAAGGCATACATAGGTATATCAACTTATCGCCCTTACGAAATGGATGTAATTCAACAATGTACTTTCCAATTGGACGTTTCTTACCCTCCTCAGCCCCACAATGATCGCATTTATGCAAATACTCTGACTCCATATAGCTATTAACCTGATTCCCCTTACATCCGGCATCCGGACAACTACAACCAATAACAAGAAAACCGCTTCCAAAATCAATTAGTAACTTCTCATAAATGGCATTTCTTTCTTTTTCTAACTCATAAAGGTTGAAAATGAGCGGTATAGAAAACTTCAAATAGTTTAATGTTAAACTATTTTTTACCTTTTGCACGAATCAAAAAAGGAGACCCAATGAAACATCAAAAAGGCTTACATCATATCACCGTGTTGGCAGGCGACCCAAAAGAAAACGCCGATTTCTATATCAAAGGCCTGGGAATGAGAATGGTTAAAAAATCTGTAAATCAGGATGATCCCGGTACCTACCATTTATTCTATGGAAATGAAGCTGCAAATCCAGGTTCAAGTTTAACGTTCTTCCCATGGCCACGTGCTCATAGAGGTACAACGGGAACCGGAGAATCAGTAAATGTAGCTTTCCGGGTACCGGAAGGTTCGCAAGACTACTGGATTGATCGATTGAATTACCTGGGGCTTACCCATTCCGATTATATGGATGTATTCGGTAAGCAGGTAATTCGCTTTAATGATCCTGATGGGCTGGAATTGGATTTAGCGTTTTACGGAAATTCCAAAGACAAAGTAAGTTCTTATAAGAGCGATGTCCCGAACGAACAAGCTATCCAGGGTTTTGAATCCACCCGACTTAAATTGGATCATAATATTGAAGGAACTGTTGATGTGCTTACCAATGTACTTGGGTTCAGCGAAACCAAGTCGGAGGGTAACTTGACGTTATTGGAAACCAATGCAGAAATAGGAAGCTCTGTTATTATTGAAACTGCAGACCCTGAGCAAGGACGTGGCGGGCGGGGAATTGTACATCATGTAGCCTTCCGGGCAGAAAACATTGAAAATCTGCACGAACTCCGGGAGGAAATAGCCAACCGTGGTTTACATCCAACCGGAATCATTGACCGTCACTGGTTCAAATCCATCTATTTCAAAGAACCAGGAGGTGTGTTGTTCGAAATTGCAACAGACGATCCAGGCTATGCCGTAGATGAAGATTTCGAGCATCTTGGAGAAAAGCTAATTCTTACTCCCTGGCTGGAATCCCGCCGGGAGTTAATTGAACGTACACTCCCACAATTATAAGATCATGAAACTATTCAGAGTTGACCCAAAAAATCCTTTTGTCGGACCGCATCAAAATCAGCCCTTGCTTCAGGCAGGGGCTGATCCTGCCAGGGCAAAAGCAGCAATGATTATGATTCATGGCAGAGGTGCTTCTCCGGAAAGCATTTTGAGCCTGGCCAATGAAATAGAAGCTAATAGTCAAATTACATTTTTTGCCCCAACAGCATACGGCAATACGTGGTATCCGTACTCCTTCCTGGTTCCGCCAGAGAACAATCAGCCATTTCTTAACTCTGCTATTCAAGCAGTTGGGGATGTTGTTACAAAGGTGGAATCACTCGGCGTAAGCAAAGATAAAATATTCTTACTGGGATTTTCGCAAGGTGCCTGTTTGGCACAAGAATATGCGGCGCGTCATCCTCAGCGATATGCTGGAATTGTTGGGTTTAGCGGAGGAATGATTGGTGATCAAATCCATAAAGAATCGTTTAAAGGAAGCCTTGAGGGAACTCCTTACTTCCTGGGTTGCAGCGATATAGATGGACACGTTCCCATTCAGCGCCTGCATGAAACTTCTGATGTATTTGAAAAGCTTGGTGCCAATGTAACAAAAGTCATCTACCCGGGAATGGGGCATCTGATAAATGAGGATGAAATTACTCATCTGAATAAGATGGTAAATAGCGTTGTTGCCAATTAATTCTTAACCCAAAATTCACAGGGAATTTTTGGTATTAGACAATGCTTTAGCATATTGTCAGTAAATTTGATTTGGTCTGGTTTTTGACGAACCAGACCAAAATTTTAAAAAGCTATTATTATGGAAATTCTCTGGCTTGCATTGGCCTATGTTATGGGGATGGGCGCTCAAATATTTCGACTCCCCCCCCTTATTGGATATTTGTTAGCAGGTATTCTGCTTTCTGTTAGCGGTATCGAATTCAACGAATATATAATTCATGAAATCGGTCATATTGGTGTTCTCCTTCTCCTGTTTACCGTTGGTCTTCACCTGCGCATCAAAAATATAATTCAACCGGAAGTCTTTGGGGGTGGTGGACTTCATTTATTTGTAAACGCTGGAATTTTCACCGGTGTAGCGATGCTCTTTGGTTACGAATTGGTGTCTGCAATCTTAATTGGAGTTCTTTTAGGTTTTTCAAGCACCGTACTTGCTGCAAAAGCCCTCGAAAACAGGGGGGAGCTGGGTGCTTATCACGGGCGTGTTGCCATTGGGATTTTAATTCTCCAGGATTTAGTAGCTATTGTCATTTTAGCACTAACCGGAGGCGGCCTGCCTTCTATCTGGAGTATCGGGTTGCTCATACTTCCCCTTCTTCGGCCGTTACTACTGAAATTATTTGTTGCCAGTGGACATGAAGAACTTCAGCTTCTCTTCGGATTAATTCTTGCGGTTGGAACCGGAACACTATTCGAAGTACTTGGCTTATCCTCAGAACTTGGAGCATTAGCTGCAGGGGCATTACTTTCCGGCCACCAACAAGCCGATGAGCTGGCTGAAAAGATGTGGGGAATGAAAGAAGTCTTCCTGGTAGGTTTCTTCCTTGAAGTAGGCTTAGCCGGGCTACCCGACATGAATGCCCTGGCATTTACCCTTGTAATTATTGCCATTCTTCCACTTAAGTCGCTGCTCTATTTTTTTATACTCATTGGTTTCAAACTTCGGGCACGGCACGCTTTCATGGTGATGACCACACTTACTTCTTACAGCGAATTCACCATCATTGCCGGTGCGGTAGCAGCCAGTAATGGATACATCCCGGAATCAGCGCTGATTGCTATGGCTTTGATTACTGCTGTTTCTTATGCCATAAATGCACCCATCGCTTCGAATTCCACTAAATTGTGGAATAAATTTGAGTTCAAACTCCTTCCCTATGAGCGTAATGTAAAACATCCCGGAGATTCTGTGGTGAATTTGGGTGGCGCTGATTATTTAATATTGGGAATGGGGCAGGCTGGTGCTGCAGCTTACGATTATTTGAAGGATCGCGAACTGCGGGTAACCGGAATGGACAGTGACCCTGCACGCATTGAAAACAATCTGAAAGAACGACGCCGTGTAGTATATGGTGATGCTTACGACCCCGAACTCTGGCAAAACATAGACCTTTCGGGTGTACATGCGATAATGCTTTCCATGAGTAATTTTGACACTAAAGTTCAGGCCACCAAAATGCTTCGTGAAAATAATTTCGAAGGAAAGATCTTTGCACTAACCATGCGTGATGAAGAACACATGGAGCTTGCAGAATCAGGGGCTAATGCAGTTTGTCTTCCAATGAAACAAGCAGGAAGAAAACTTGCGGAACTCAGCATTAGCTCTGAAATTATCAGCACCACAACTTCAATTTCAATGGACTATGCCTGATGAGTTGTGATCATGAATCTATGATAGAAATAGTCGAGCCCACTTCGCACGTTTGTGAAACATGTTCACAACAGGGAGATGAGTGGGTTCACTTACGTATGTGTATGACTTGCGGGTATGTGGGTTGTTGCGATTCATCCAAAAACAAGCATGCACGAAAGCATTATTTGCGAAACGATCATCCCATCATCCGTTCTATTGAGCCGGGTGAGGATTGGCGTTACTGTTATATTCATAATGAAATGTTAGAATCATGAACGAGCATATTGCACAGGTTTTAAAGGGCTTTACTCAGTTTGAAAATGTTCCTGAAGATCAATTACAATGGTTAGTAGAAAACTCAAAGTTATGCACGTATCAACCCGATGAAATACTTTTTAAACCAGGGGATGTGGTTGAACATATGTACATTTTTCTTGATGGTGAAGTACGCATTCAGCTTAAAAGAGGAGAACAGCTCCACTTACTGGGGAGCTTAGTAACGAGCGATATTTCAGGTAAAATGCCTTTTTCGAGAATGCAATCTTCAGCTGGATATTTAACGGTTTTGGAAGAATGTACAGTACTGGAAACCCACGAATCCTTATTTCCGGAAATTGCCAAACATTACGAATTGATTGAAGCTTTCGTTCACTCCCTCTCCGACCGCATCAGAAGTTTTACTTCTCAACAACAGCAAAATGAGAAATTGGTTGCGCTGGGGAAACTCTCTGCAGGGCTTGCCCACGAATTGAATAATCCGGCTTCCGCTATGGTTAGAAGCGCCACCGCATTAAGAGATAATCTTAGAGCAAAGCCAAACAAGTTTAAAGCGGTAATGAACATCAAAATGACTATTGAAGAAGTTGATGCCATTAACGAACTGGTATTCCGGAAAGCTGAAAAAGGGACTACCAACACCCAATCTTTAATGGAGCGTACTGCGTTAGAAGACGAGCTCGCAGATTGGCTGGATGATCATGAAGTGGACGGCAGTTATGAACTGGCTGAGACATTTGCGGAATATTGTTTCAATATTGATGACCTTGAGTTCGTAAAAGAAAACCTACGGGAACAGGCACTTCCTTCTGTATTGGGCTGGGTTGAAGATGTGTTAAACACCGAGAAAATGGTAGAAGAAATTGAAGATGCAGCAAACCGGATTTCAGAACTGGTTTCGTCCGTTAAAACATATTCACATATGGACCGGGGTACTGATAAAGAAACCGTTGAGATAAAAAAGCTGCTA